>JABZYV010000017.1:0-33598 GCA_015264955.1 Streptococcus sp.
ATTTAATCGAGTTCACTAAAACAGATAACGATGACTATGGTTATGCAAGTATCGAAGTTAAAAAAGGTGATCCATTAATCCAAAAATTAGCATCTGTCGACGACCTTTTAGAAAACCCTGTTATCGTTGCTGCAACAATTCGTAGATCTGGTGCAAGTGGCGCCGTCCGTAACTACACTTCTGAATTTAAAGATACTATTAGCGAAAACGAAACTATTTCAAAACTAGCTGAAACTGAGTACTATGCATCTGTATACGAATTTCAAAAAAATGAATTAGTTGCAAATATCATCGCTGGTGTAGCAGGTGTTATTGCTCTTGTATTCTTCTACAGTGCTTTCGCAACACGTAAAGGGGAAGACAAAGCGTATAACGAATTATACAGTGCTTATCCAGAATTAAACTATTCAATGGATACAGTATTAGATAATGCAACTTATGTCGATAATCAATTAGGAATCGTTTTATACAAACACCACCTACTTGCGACATACAAGAATTTCCAAGTATACGACTTAACAAAAGCTGAACGAATTTACCACTACGTTTACACTCAAAAATCATACGGAATGACTGTTAGCCGTACTTCTCAATTAATCGTTCTAACTAACGACAAATCATACCGTAGAAAGAAAACTTCTCTACTCATTAAAAACGTTGGGGACGAAACAGATGACTTACTACAACCATTCTTCTACGCAGTAAGCCAAGAATTCCCAGACATCCTATTAGGATACGAAAACAAAAGCAAGAGACCGTTCTAACAAGGATACGAGAAAAGGCGCTTAGAAACGAATCACTGGAGACAAATAACGCAAGGGACTGCTTGCAGTTGTGCGGATATTTGTCGAAGTGGACGTCGTTTCTGCCTTTTCGAGTTCAACTCCGGATGTGAGACATCCAACCTAAAAAGATAAATACACCCAAAAAAGAACCGCCATTTTCTCTATGGCGGTTCTTTTCCTTTACAATATTCATTTTTGATTAATCAACATATGAAGTTTTTGTACGGTTTAAGAATGCATAAGCTAACCCGATTAAGATTCCTCCACCAATCCAGTTCCCAACAAATGATACTGACCAATGACGAATAATATTTAGCCAATTCAAGGCATCGATTGAGTTTCCAACGGGTGAGAATTTCACGATAGAGAACGATGCAAAATTCGCCACTACGTGTTCATTTACTAGGTAAACGAACATAAAAATTGCAGAAATAACAATCCATAATTTAGCTTCTTCACTCTTGATTAAAATAAACGAAAGAATTGCTACGTTAACAAAGACATTTGCTAAAATACCTTCTAATAAAATTAGTTCGTTTGAACGAGACAATTTCAATTCAGCAACTTTTGCTATGAATTCATTTGCATTGATTCCGTTAAATGCTGAACTATTTGCGAATAACGCTCCTATAAACATGGCCCCAACTAAATTAAATAGAGTACAATAGAATAAAATAGCAATTGCTTTAGACCATTTAATATGCTTTTGATAAGCTCCCGCTGTTAAGAACATCATATTTGAAGTAGCTAACTCGCCATTTAAAAATACAACATAAACTAATCCCCAAGTGAAGATAAATGCAAAAGTAAATCTACTTAGCGCAGGGTTTAATCCAGCAATAATTTGTGCTGCATGAGCTCCTGCGGCTGTACTCATCGTTAAAAATGCTCCTGCAAACATTGAACGCAGTGCATAACGCATTTTACTCTCGTCAAAAAGCGCCTCCTTTTTTTGACATGCTTTTTCAAGTTTTGTATTGAACTCACTCGTGTGTTCCATAACATTCCTCCTAAAAATTAATTACACTTTAGTATACCATTTTTATCACAAATGCAAAGTCTTTTCTATCTTTTTTGTCAAAAATTACTTTACAAGTTTTCTGAAGATTGTTAGAATGAGGGCTGATTAAAACAGCCTAAAGGAGATTCTCATGAAGAAAATTTTTGGAATTTTAACAGCAGCTATATTCTTAACCGCATGTGGACAAACACCTGCAAATACGAACTCAACGACGACAAGTGTTGAAACGACTACTGCTGCCCAAACCACTAGTGTTACTCTAAATGTTACAAAAGACGGTCAAGCCATCGAAGGGAGCCCGTTCACCCTCACTTTCAAAGAAGGCGACAATCTTCTAGACGTGATGAAAGCACAACTAAAAATCGTTGAGAAAGACGGCTTTATCTCTTCTATTAACGGTGTGGAACAAGTCCCAGCCGAAAACAAATACTGGTTATTCGACGTAAACGGTACGATGAGCCCTGTCGGTGCAAAAGAAGTCATCTTAAAAGCAGGCGATGTCATCGACTGGAAACTCAATAAACTTCAATAGTCCGATGGTCAATTCAACTAAAAAAATCACCCTTATCGCCCTACTATCCGCCTTTTGCGTGATTGGAAGACTTGGACTTCTCTCACTTCCAAATGTTCAACCGATTACCGTTGTGGTCATTTGGATTACGCTAGAGCTTGGACTTTTGTACGGCGTTGCTATCAGTAGCATCTCCATTTTGATTTCCAACCTTCTAGTAAGCATGGGGCCGTGGACACTCTACCAGATGGTAAGTTTTGCCCTCGTCTGCGTGTGTGCGTTACTTCTTCGTCCACTGTGGCGAAAAAGAAAACAATTCCCGCGCTTGTCTTGGATTCTTTTCCCAGTCTTTGCAGGACTGATGGGCTATTTATACGGCTTTATCATCTCGATTTTCTGGGTATTCAGCATGCCCGGTCTAAACTTCTGGATTTACTACTTAAACGGCGTTCTATTCGATACGTATCACGCTATCGGAAATGTCGTCTTCTGGATCCTATTAATTCCACTCTTCGAGAAGTTAAATCCCTTCAAAATGCTACAAAAATAAAAACAGACTTAAAATCACCCTTGTAAAAGGTTGGTTTTAAGTCTGTTTCTTTATAAATGATGACGTAAAATCTTTACGGATATCTTTATAGCAGAGTTCATAAGGAACGCTTATTAATTCTTTTCCGGATTTCGAATAAATTCCCAAATCTTAGACACGTCGTCTAAACTCCTTGACACTTTTGTATTGACATCCACTGTTCCTTCTGCGTCATAAACATTGTGCACTCCGTACAGAACAATTTCATTTTTTGTATTTACATATACTAATTTTAGATTGATAACCCTGTCTTCTTTCGCGTCTCCTGGATAATTAACGAACAGCACCTGTTTGATATCTTTAGGATAATGATTATAGAGCTGCTCTATCTTCGGATCATCCTTATCAAACTTTACTCCGGTCCCTGCATAATACGAGATCGTATTATTCTCAAGAAGCACGGTATTTGCTATATCTTTTTGCAAATTGATTTGTAGCTTTGGAGCCATCTTAACGATACCCTTAGTATTCCAAAGATATACAACATCCTGTTTATCAATAAAATAGCTACCTTGAATATCTTTCACATTATCCATTATCTTTGTAAATTCCCCGTCATACTGCTTAAAATAAACAGTTCCGTCCTTCGTTAACGTAAAGAATCTCCAAGCTGAATCTCCCATCGATGATACTTTGACGATATCTTTAACATCTTCAATTTTCGTTAATTCTTTGAAATCTTTGTCGAATCCATTATATGGTTTTATCCCATAAGCATACAAGTTCCCATCCTTATCAACTGCTAAGAGTCCCATTTGAGTTCCGGATGCCATAACGATATTGCTACCGATTTTTTTCGGTTCGCCACCTTCTCCGATATACAAATCGTTATTATTATCAATCCAAACTTCTGAAGATACTACTTGTTTCACATTTTCAATATATTTCGTTAGAGATTCGGTAAATTTATCGTAATTCTCCATTTGAACGCCTCTACCAATATAATAGACGTTCCCTTTATTAGACAGTACCTTTATTCCCTGGGATGTTAAATCATACTGTGCGACTTCTTCTGCTCCAAGGTTTCCACATGCAGCAAAAATAACTACACACACCAACGCTAGAAGCATCCCTAATAATCTTTTTGTTTTTTTCATTGTCGTACTCCTTTTTGATAATTTTCAAATGACGCTTACTTATTTTAGTTGATAATTCAATATATCTTTTTCTAATTTTCGGACGGGGTACTGCGCCTTCACCTTTATTTTTTGATTGTTACATCCAGCATATCCTTGCACGACATCCACTTGCGGAATGACTACCCAATCTCCGAGAACTTCTTGCGCGCCCTCTGTGTTTTCATCCAAAATACACACGAAGCGGTATTCTCTCTCGTGTTGCCACTCTTTGAATTTTGCAAAGGTCGCCTTAATATAGAAATTCAGATTCGAATAGGAGAATTGATTGCTATTGCTTCTCGTGTTAGGACGTTTATCAATATATTCCACCGGGCCATATACACAAAGTCCGTCTATCTTCAAGGAATGAATTTTATCCAAAAGACTCGCATACGAATACTCAAGCGCATACCCTGCGTGGCTATTGGCGTAATAAGACCACATTAAAATATTATCTGCAGCGTGCGTAAAGCAAAACACACGGAAGAAATCCATCATCGAATGGCCGTCCGCGTAGTAGCAATTACAGTCAAACGGGTCATTGAAATGCTTCGGATGACTAAACGACACATTCCCTTCGACCACCTGATATGGATTCTTCTCAATCGTTTCCTTGGCATAGTACTTCACAAAAACTTGTCGCTCTTCTCGAATCACTGCTTCTGCTTTTTTAAAATACGTCTCAACGTCTTCTTTAAATACCTCTTGAAACTGTTCGACTAACTGATCTGGCGCTAAAAATCCCAGTCGGAAATTCTTGGCGAGCTGATCATTGAACTCTTTATCCGCCTTTTCTACGTCAAACCCTTCCGGAATCTTCGTATTCGCATTTTGAATATACACAACCTTTTTACACTCTAGGTCAGTCGGTTCTTTCGTCGGTTGTTTAAACAGCGACACAAACACTTTCTCTCTTGTTTTGCGGTTGGCTACTAAAAAACAATTACTATCTAAGAAGGATTCCACCAATCGGTACTCTTTATGCGTTTGTAAAAATGTCGCCTTAGCAATCAAATAACGATACAGCTCAATGTCCTCTTTTAAAATGATTTTCAACAACCCCACCTCCTCACTGAAAGTATATCATTTCTTTCTATCTGTTTAAATAATGACCAAAATAAAAAGAGCAACCCTCTCGATTGCTCTTTCATTGATTTACACTAATTATTTTTTAGATGCTTTAATAAATTCCCAAATTTTAGATATATCTTCTACACTCTTAGTGACTTTTGTATTAGTTTCTACTTTTCCTGTATCTTTATAACAATCGTTGACTCCGTATAATACAATTTCACCATTTGTATTTTCGTAAACCATTTTAAGAATTTTAATACTTTCTTTTTTGGGATCACTCGAAATATCGTGGTAAAGTACCTCTTTTATATCCTTAGGATAGTAACCGTATAGTGTATCTATTTCTTTATCGGCCTTAAGTGGTTTTCCGTTCCAATCCAATCGTGCAATTGTTTGATTTTCAACAAATACTGCCGATCTTGGGTCTACATACTTACTAAGTTTAAGTCCTTGTCCAATTTTTTCTGGTTGTTTACCTGAATAGTACATAACATCATCTTTTGTAATAATATAATTTCCTTGGATGTCTTTAACATTATCCATCACTTTTTTAAAGTCTTCATCAGCTGCTTTGCTATAAGCTGTACCATCTTTGGTTAGAGCCAAAAAGAATCGATTTTTGTGGTCTGATGTTACTTTTACAACATCCTTGATGCTATCAATCTTAGTCAACTCTGCATAGTCCTTGTCAAACCCATTGTATTTGGCTTGACCATAGGAATATAGATTTCCATCCTTGTCTACTGCAACTATCCCCAAGAGGTATGGAGTTGAGACAACAATATTACCACCTAATTTTTTAGGCGCATCAACTGCTCCGCCTTTAATAGGGTCGATCCCATTAATGTATAAATCACCGTTTTTATCAATCCAAGTACTTCCGTTACCAGGAATAAAGCTAATGTTTTCTAAAAACTTCGTCGGAGTTTCAACAGCAACATCATCCTTATGAAAGTTTAGACCTCCACCGATATAATAGACGTTTCCTTTATTAGTAAGAACATTTATTCTACTCCCATCCATAACGATATACTTTTCGATGGTTTCTGCCCCAGAATTTGAATTTTGCGCCGCAGTTTCTCCAGAGCTTGAAGAAGCTTGATTTGCTGCATCAGAGCCACCGCCTGATTTTCCGCATCCTGAAGCTACGAATATACACATTAGCGCTGCCGCAGCGGCCAACATACCTTTAGTCTTTCTTTTCATATGAATATCTCTCCTTAAGAATCATTCTATTCAGAATCTTTAACAAACTCCCAAACTTTCACAGCATCGTCTAGACTTTTCGTTACTTTTGTGTTTACTTCAACTTTTCCTTTATCGCTATGGGAATTGCTCACTGCATACAATACGATTTCGCCATTTGTATTTTCGTAAACCATTTTAAGATTTTTTGTCTTGTTATCTTTCTTGTCTGTCTTATCTTCATAGATAAAAATCTTTTTGATATCTTTAGGATAATAACTGAAAAGATGTTTGACATCTTCGTCCATTCTAATTGGTTCTCCTTTAGAATTGTACGGAGCAATTGTATTATTTTCAATGAACCATACGGAATCTGAACTTCCACCCCAACTGATTTGTAATGATTTAGCTATCTTAGTCACTTTATCTTTTGTAAATTCATCCCATACATATACAACATCGTCTTTATCAGTGATATACACGCCTTGAATATCCTTCACATTTTCCATTAATTTTGTAAAAGGACCATCAAATCTTTTAGCATAAACTGTACCATCTTTAGTAAGAGCTAAGTACCCATCGTTTGAAACGCCATTTGAACCGATTTTTACAACATCCTTGATGCCATCAACCTTAGTCAATTCTGCGTATACTTCGTCATTATTAGAGCCAGAATAGCCTTTTTTACCGAAAGAATATAAATTACCGTCTTTATCAAGCGCTAAAAAGCCAATATTTGAACCTTCAACCTGAACAATATTACTACCTAATTTTTTAGGTTCTTTTAATATTCCGCCTTTAACAACATCGATACCACCAAGATATAAATCAAGGTTTTTATCAATATAAAAAGATGTAGTAATAAGTGTGTTTATATTTTCCAAATATTTTGTTGGGGTTGTAACCTTTTTATCGTCAGATTTTAAACTGCCTTTCTCACCAATGTAATACACATTTCCTTTATTAGTTAACAGATCTGTACGGGGACCACCCAAATAATATTCTACTATCTCTTCAGCACCAGAATCTGACTTTGAATTTTGCGCCGCAGTTTCTCCAGAGCCTGAAGAAGCTGGATTTGCGGCATCAGAACCACCGCCTGATTTCCCGCATCCTGAAGCTACGAATATACACATTAGCGCTGCCGCAGCGGCTAACATACCCTTAGTCTTTCTTTTCATATGAATATTTCTCCTTTGAATTTATTTTTGTTTATTTAGATTTTTAAAACTAGCTTACGTTGTTCATAAAACCAACATAAAATACCTAAAAAATCCAATAAAATTTCGCAAATTCATTATATCACAAATTTTTTTGTTAGAAAATACTACTTATAATGTATAAAATAAATTCAATCCTAATAATAGCGTCATAAAAAGGTTTTAGAAAGTTTAATTTTTTTTGTTCCTTTTTTAACAAACTGCTAAAAATTTCACAATGCAAGCACCTTTCCCTTCACGAAAAGAAGACCCATTTTTATAAACACACAAAAGAGGCACCACCCTTTTTGTATGCTCATAAAAAATGGTCTATCTGGAAGATTCCCGGATTCTATAATAGTCATATTGGAGAATCGCAACCAATGTGAATTACTGACTCTAGGGTGTAACCCGTAGAGTCAGTTTGAAGCTTGGTAGGATTGAGACCCCGGCTCAATCCGGTGCCCCATTATGACTATTATGAAGATATCCGAGGAATCTAACAGATAGACGTAAGTCTATTATTTTTTTGCACACAAAAGGAGGGGTTACCCCCTCCTTTGATTAGTCATTATCTTCATAGGTTTCGTCTGTTTCGCCTTCTTCAGCACGAATCTGCTCGAGTTCTTCCTCAGAAAGTTTTGTGACATGGATCTTACGAATACGATCATTCTCGGTTTCTGTCGGTTGTAACAGATACTCTTCGAATCTCACCTTCACTACCTCATCATCATCTGGGAAGTAGCCAAGTTTCTCGATAATCGCACCCGCCATTGTGTCCACCTCATCAGACTCTAATGACGTTTGATAAATTTGATTGAATCGGTCGAGCGACATTCCGGCATCAATCACCGAATTGTTTTCATCGATTTCTACGACTTCTTTTTCTTCTTCGTCGTACTCGTCTTCGATATCTCCGACGATTTCTTCAATCAAGTCTTCTAATGTAACAATCCCTTCAACCCCGCCGTATTCATCTTTCAATACCGCTAAGTGTTGACGAGTTTTTCTAAATTCTACTAATAAATCATCCACGAAAATCGTTGATGGAACGAATACTGGCTCATGCACTAAGGCACGTAAGTCAATATTGTCGAATCCTTGCTCTCTTGCAGCACGGAAAACATCTTTTACGTGAATTACTCCGATTACTTTATCCTTATCTTCTTCGTAAAGAGGAAGACGAGAATAAGAACAGTTCAAGATGGTCTCTAAGTTCTCTGCTAAATCGTCATCCACGTCGAGCATTAATGTGTCTGTACGTGGAACCATCACTTCACGTGCTAGTTTTGTATCTAGAGAAAGCACCCCTTGCATCATCGTAAACTCGGAAATATCAATCGCTCCGTCGTTACGACTGTTGGCAAGTAAAGACTTCATCTCGCTTCGTGTTAATTTTTCTTCCACCCTCGAAAATTCGATTGGTGTCATTCGTTTTAATAACCCTGTTGAGAACGTCAAAATCCATACGAATGGTTTTGAGATCTTTTTGACAAACAAAATAATTCCTGCAGTATATAATGCAATTTGTTCTGCCATTTGCAACGCTACTTGTTTTGGATATAATTCCCCAAATACTAAAGTGAGGTATGCTAGAACGACTGTCACAATCACAAGTGATAATGTTTCGGCTCCAGGAATGTTTCCTAATAATGGTTGAATTCGTGAAGAGAAACTTGTTGCGGCAGACGCACTCGAGAAGAATCCTGCAAATGTAATGGCTACTTGAATTGTTGCGAGAAACTCATCCGAATTCTCTAATAAGCGCATTACCTTAATGGCTCTCTTATCTCCTTCTTGCGCTTTCTGTGCCATTTTTCCTTGGTTGATAGACACGAACGCAATCTCTGCTGCAGAGAAAAATGCATTTAATGCAGTTAATAATACAATGATTAAGATCTGGACTCCCAGCGAACTCCCATCTGAATCAGCTGTCATAATTTTGTTAACCCCTTTTAACTATAGATTTTACCTATTCTATGAATGGTATAGAGATATCATATCAGTTTTTTTTGAAAAATCAAGATTTCCCCCTGTTTTGTAATGGTTCTTTAATGTTTAAAGCCCTTTCTAATGCATTTTTCAGAAAGATTCTTTTCGTTTTCTCATCATTTCCTAACTTTTCTAGTTACAATTTCGCTAAAAAGTGGTACTATTGTAGTGAAACCAATCTCAAGGAGGAATGAGTATGTTATTAAAATCTCTTGTAGTTCCAAAAAAGAGTCTAACGGTCGTTAAAGAATCATGCACGTTAGAAGAAGCGATTACGATTTTAGAAGAATCAGGGTACCGCTGTGTACCTGTATTAGATGAAACGGAAACGTTCTTTAGAGGAAATATTTATAAAATGCATATCTATCGCCACAAAGCAAACGGTGGAGATATGAGTCTTCCAGTTACTCATTTAATTAAAAACTCGACTAAATTCATCAGCGTGGATAGCTCTTTCTTCAAAGTGTTCTTCACGATTAAAGAATTACCTTACATTGCCGTACTAGATAAACAACAACGTTTCTACGGAATCTTGACTCACAGCAGCTTACTGGGCATGCTTCAAGAATCATGGAACGTGAAAAACGGCTCTTATGTATTAACGATTATCTCTGGTGGTGAAAAAGGCGCCCTTGCGAATATCTCTAAAGTAATCAACAAGTACGCTTCTATCGCCAACGTAATGACTATCGATACTGAGAAAGATAAAAGCTTACGTCGTATCTTGGTTACATTGCCAGCAGGCGTAACAAAAGACACCCTACAACAAATCATCGACAACCTCGAAAAGAAAGACTATTCTGTTGCGGAAGTGGAAGATTTACAAAACAACTAGGATGTGAGCAAAAGCGCTCAGAGACGATGACGGTTCGAGCTTTGCCGTAAGCGACTTGTAAAGTCGTGCGGACAAAGCAAGAAAGGCTTGAGTCTCTGCTTTTGCGAACTCAACTACTAGGATACGAGACCGAACTCAACTTCACAGGCAGAACGCCAGAACACAAAAAACCAGCACACCAGCCTTAAGCTAGTGTGCTGTTCTTTTTTTCTTTTAATTAACGAACCACCGAACGTGCCATACGAGCTACTGTATGACGAACCCCTCGAATTGCAACTGACAATGCATAAATATTTTCCACTGTCGCTAAGCCGCCGTATCCAGCGTCCCCGATATGTTGAATATCCACACCGGCCACTTTATTACGGATAGCAATTTGTTCAATCACTTCTCTTGAAGAACCTTCTTGGCTTGTTCCAATCGCAGAAAGCACAAGTGCATCGTTGGCATGCGCCACCTTCACAATTTCCACAAGCTCTTCGTCGGTAAACCCTGGCACCGTTCCAACCGCTGGAACCAGAATCACATCGGCTCCTGCTTTAATGAAACGTTTCGCGATATCCACGTTCATCACAGGTTCCTTCGAGCCTGCGCCGTGCATCTTCCCAGCAATCACAAGCCCTGAATAGTGTTGTTTCACCATGGCAAGAGACGCTTCAATCGTTTCATTGGTTACCCCTGTCCCTGGATTTCCGGTTAAGCAGATAAAATCAAGGCCAAGTTCTTCGGCACGTTTCACCGTTTCTACCGTACATGTACGCCCTGGTGAGATTTCGATACGTGTTTCTAGCATTTCTGCATTCATATCCACTGGCTCCAAGTTCGCTCCGATTGGCAACCCACTCAGTTCTTTCGCACGTTGGACTGGGTTTTCACTTTCTTCAGCACCATAAATCAGTGGGTCGATACAGTCAAACCCGTTCAAGAGCACCATGTCTCCACCGAACGCCTTTGCGATTTCTGCGTTAGATAATTCATTCAGCATCGTTGGACGTGAGCATACCGTTTCACAGCACACCGTTCTTCCTTCTGCAGCTTCAATCGCCTTTTTCAATTCTTTTCCTGTCATTTTTCTGAAATCACTGGCCACACAATTTAACAATCGTTTACTCATTTCGTTTCCTCCTGTCCACGAACAAGCGCCACTACTTCTTTCAACAACGCTTCATCCGTCTGTTCGTAATCTCCATTTTCATGATAGGCATAGCTAAGACCCTCACCTGCAGTCGTTGGGTCCGTCTTCCACGTCTTAAACGTTCCATGGATTTGCGAAATTCCCGTCTCCTGCATTAAGTGTTGCACATTATCTTTGGTAACACCGCCGCCACAAAGCAGTTCAATCTGACTTCCGTAGCGAGCTTGCAAGTCTTTTAAGAGCGGAATTCCTTTCTCAATGCGCGCCTGTTGTCCCCCTGTTAAAATGCGCGTGCATCCTAGCTTGATTAAGCCCTCGATGGCACTATTCACATCCGGCACAAGGTCAAACGCCTTATGGAACACACTCTCGGCATGATATTTCTGACACAACTCAATCATCTGCTTCGTACGATTCCAGTCAATCGTCCGGTCTTCTAATAGAAATCCAAACGCTAACCCTTTCGCACCTGCTTCTAATAAGAGTTTTGCATCGATGAGCATGCTTTCAAACTCTTCCTTCGTGTAACAAAAGCCTGCGCCACGAGGACGAACCATGCAGACAATTGGAAGGTTCACTCCTGAATCGAGCACTTTTTGCAAAGTCCCGATACTTGGCGTTAATCCTCCTAAGAACAGTGCGCTATTCAATTCAATGCGGTCAGCACCTGCACGCTCTGCAATCTGGCAGTCTGCGATGCTTCCAGCACATACTTCTACTGTCATACCGTCCCCTCTTTCATGCGCGACAATGCGAGTAGCGCTAATCCATAAATAATCGTATCTGTTTCTAAGTCTTTTATACCGATCCATTCATTTGGCAAATGCGCAATATCTCTTTGCCCTGGGAAACTTGGACCATACGCAATGATATTTGGAATGATTTTGGCATAGGTTCCACCCGTTGTCGTCACTGGAACGCTATCGCTCTGCGTGATATCCGTGTACACCTTCTGCAAGGCTTGCACATAGGCGGAATCCTTGTCATAAAGCACTGGGTCCCAATGCGAAATCACGTCTAGCACGCCGCCTTCTGGTACATGCGCATTGATTTTCTCAACCAACTCGTCTTTCGTACAACTTGCTGGATAGCACATCGTCCATTCGACATAATGACGACCGTCTTCGAGTCCAAACGTTTCTCCTCTCAGTTGCATCATCCCGAAGTCACTATCTTCATAAGCGATGCCCAATTCTTCCCCGCGATGGTTTGTATGGAGTAGTTTTTCGTTGGCAAATGTATACAATCCGGATGCTTTATCCGAGGATACAGACAATCGTACTCTGAGACGACCGCGTTCGCCGTAGACGACTGGCCATTTACAGTCTGGCGTCCATCCGAATGTCGGAGGAATTTCTTTCGTTAAATAGTGCTTCACGCATCCAAAACCAGTCTCCTCATTCGTCCCAAAGACAATCCGCACCGGTCTATCAAAGGTCACACCCTTTTCCTTCAACACATATAACGCATAAAGGTTCGATAGAATAGGCCCTTTGTTATCCAATGTACCGCGTCCGTAGAGTCTTCCGTCACGAACGGTAAGGTCTAACGCTGGAGAAATCCATCCTTCTCCAAGTGGCATCACATCCACGTGACCAAAGATGCCATAGTACGCGCCATCTGGTCGGTCTTCTCCGTACTGTGCGTATCCGATCTTATTATCGATATTCTTTGTTTGAAATCCAAGTTCACTCGCAATCGCAAGCACTTCATCAAGCGCTCGTCTAGGCCCCTTGCCGAACGGGGCGCCTTCTTCTGCTTCGCCTCGAATACTTGGAATGGCGACCATTCGTCGCAGCCCTTCAAAGAGTGCAGGTTGAATGCCTTTCAACTCTGCAATCCATTCTTCTTGATTCATTCTTTGACCTCCAATGGCTTCATCCGCTCTTCTAAATACGCTTCAAGCCATTCTTTTGTCGCTAATTCATGTCGCATCGTACCATCACTTTGCGGATGCACACGGAAAACCGTTGGTGCTAGTGTACTTGTGGCAACAACAAATGAGAAGTTCTCAATATTGGAAGCTGCCCCAAAGTCTCCTTTGGCATTCATGGCCACTACAGAAATATCTCCTGCTTCGCCACGCGTTCTCTTCAATCGTTCTACAAGATCGCTCACGGCTTTTTCACACGCCTTTTGCGGAGAGAGGCCTTCTTTCATTAGACGGACGATTTCATACGAAATCACGCCTTTCATCAAGTCTTCCCCTAATCCCGTTGCTGTGGCGCCACCAATCGTGCTATCGACATATAATCCAGAACCGATAAAAGGAGAATCTCCTACACGCCCCGGCTTCTTCATAAAGAGTCCGCTCGTTGAGGTCCCTGCGACCATATCTCCAGATGCGTCTAATCCCACCATACCAACCGTATCATGTCCAGCATACGGCGTGAGTTGTTCGCGTTCAATATCTTTCAATCGATTATGGAAATGAATCTTCGCACGGTCCGTCAGCATGTCTTTTTCTTCAAAATGATGAGCCTTCGCAAAAGCTGCTGCTCCTTCTCCAACCAGCACATTATTCACTTTATAAGCACTCAAGGCACGCGCCACCGAGATTGGATTGGCGAACTGTTTTAAGGCACAGACCGCACCGAAATCAAACGTCGATCCATCTAAATAAGCGGCATCCAACTCCACTTCCATCTCTTCATTTGGAAGTCCGCCATATCCAACAGATTTAAAGTAAGGGAAGTCCTCCACTTCTTTAATCGCGCCTTCAATGGCGTCTCCTGCAGTTCCGCCCGCTTCTAAATTCGGGGTCACCTTCTGGATTCCTTCGAGCGCCATTCTCCATGTCGCAATCATACCCCACATTCTCTGTCACCTCTTTTACTGAAATCGTTGTTCACTTTCGTCTTTTGTTCCGCTAATAATGGCTACGGCTCCGCCTAATGCTTCGCGTAAGCCCACGCCGCCTTTTTTCGGCATTTCTAGCATGACGACTTTATCTTTATAGGCTGCGATGGTGTCTTCATTCTCTTTCGAACAAATCACATAAGGCTTGCAGTCGGTTTGCTCTTGAATGGCTAACGCAATTTCTGCCGCCATTTGCGCATAGGTGCCGTAGTTAAAACATGGCCCTGCAAAGAGCACTTCTGCTTTCGTTTTTAAAATCAGATTTTTGATTTTATGAATCACTTCTTCTTTATGCGCTTGGAAATAATCCGGCCCACAATAAATCGTCGCAAGTGCTGTTAATCCTGCTTTTTCGAAGTCTTCTTTGAACATTAAATAAGAACCAACCCCACCTTTTTCAAGGCCTAATTCTGTATCGCCACGTTCCTTTCCGCCGAATCCAGCTTGAACTTGGTCGAATAATAATAGTGTTCTCATCTGTTCACCCCTTTCTATGTAAAAAGGTGGCATCCGTTTTCGCATGCCACCCGAAGTTTTGACACTTGTGACTTACGTAGTTGTCATTTTATAAGTCATCAAATGATAAGTCGTTTAAGTCCACGTCGTCTAATTCATCACCTGTTAACATGCTAGCGCCCTCTTCTTCTTTCAAGTATTGTTTATCCAATGCTTTGAAGAATGGGAAGTAGATCAAGCAGCCTAAGATAATCAAGAAGATTTGGAAGAATCCGGCTACGATACTACCTGTTGACAACCATCCTGAGAAGAAGAATGGAGTTGTCCATGGAAGAGAAGCCCCTGTTGTATAAGGGATAATTCCCCACATCGTTGCAAGAGTTGCTAAAGTAATATTTACAAGTGGTGTTAATAAGAATGGAATCAAGATAATTGGGTTTAATACCACTGGTAAACCGAATGTAACCATTTCGTTGATACCGAAAATACCAGGGATTAAAGCTAATCGACCGAGTTTCTTCATTCGTTCTGATTTAGCAAGGAATACCATTAAGAATACAAGAGATAATGTACTACCTCCACCACCGAAGTTACCGAAAAAGTCTCCGAAAGGTCCAGTGAAGATATTTGGTAATGGTTGTCCAGCTTTAAACGCTTCCAAGTTTTCGTTTGTTAAAATTAAGTGGATTGGGTTGAAGACTGTATTTGTTACAGCTGGCCCGTTAATACCGAAGAACCAGAAGAGTGTTGATAGGAATTGATACAATGGTTCGAAGAAGACGCTCTGACCGAATCCCATCAATGGAGCTTGTAATACTTTATAAATAAATGTTTGTGCGTATTGGAATTCTGTTAATGAGAAGATGAGATAGATTGCAAATGCAAAGAACATCGCAAACGCACTAGGAATTAATGCTGCAAATGAATGGTAAACTGCTGGTGGCACTGCATCAGGAAGTTTGATAACCCATCCTTTTTTCTGAATCGTAACGAAGATTTTCACTGACACAATCGCAGTAATCATCGCTAAGAACACCCCTGCAGAACCAAGGTTTGAGAATGCAAAACCAGTAAATTTCTTACCAGCTTCGTTCACAAATGCTGGGTGAACTTTTGGAGTCATGATAAGGTAGCAGACAAGTGATAATACTCCCCCTGCAATGGCATCACTTTCTAATTGTTTAGCATATGAATACCCAATACCTACAGCCCCTAAAACTGCTAAAATACTAAACGTTGAATCAATCACGGCATCCATCGAGTTTTCCCAACCCTTGCCGAAGAATTGCGCCATAAAATCGCTATACCCTGGCACCGGGAAGTTGGCAATAACTAGGAAAATGGACGCTACGATAATTAATGGTGTACCGACTAAGAACCCGTCACGAATCGCAATCAGCACCTTGTTCGTGCTGAGACGCTCTGCCACGCGGCCCATCGTGTTTTCTAAACCTGCAAACATTGTACTAACCCCCTATTGTTCTTTTTTTGATTTTAATAATTGAATGGCACGTTTCAAGATACGTTCACCATCTGCATTTCCGTAGTCTTCAAGACTGATGACATCGACAGGAACTCCCATCGGATCATATTTTGCATGAACCGCATTGAATTTGTATTTCACTTGAGGTCCTAACAAGATTACGTCTGGATGGTATTGCTCGTAAATCGTATCAAGTTTCGGGTCTGGAAACGCTTTAATTTCTAGTGGTAAATTATGCTTATCTGCTACGTCTTGCATTCTGCTAGCCACTAGACTGGTTGACATCCCCGCATTACAAAATAGATAAATTCTTTTCATTTTCATTTCCTCCTTCCATTTCTATTTAATACTTTCAATCCGTTCATAAAGGGCGATAATTTCTTCTGCTGTGATTTTAAGAAATTCCGCATTCATCAACTGGTCTTCAGCATGGACCAGTAAGAGAGATAATTGCACCGGCTCACCAGATGTTTCTTGTTGTAATAACCCGAAGTGTGCTTCATGACCTTCTGCATGATATTTATCTCCTTCTTCAATGCATCGACGCGCTTCTTCAAAATGACCTAACCGCGCTTCTTGCACTGCCTCCATAAAACTGGATTTTGCTGCACCTAGTGCGCTAATCATCTTAAAACACACTAGCTCAATGCCTTCCATACGATTTCCTCCTTCCTTATCGAATCGCCTGAATAAACGACTCTACATTTTTTGCTTCTAATAAACACATCATTTTGTCCGGGGAGTCCAGTTGCTTCCCGAGCCATCGTAAGAAGAGTTGCATGAATTCCATATCCTCTTCCTTCAACGCGAGTAAGATGACCAGTTTCACTGGGAAATGATTCCACTGAATCGGCTCTCTTAAGACTGCGATTGAAATCATCGAACGGTTGCTAGATGGATGCAACGGATGCGGAATCGCAATGGAATAATCGAAATCCGTCGAAGAGAGACTTTCGCGTTTCATAACAGATGGTAGAAAGTCTTCATTCACAATACCCGCTGCTTCTAAGTGCGAACCCATTTGCTGTAGGATTTCTTCTCGGCTCGTCGCCTCCACATTCGCATAGAAGAAAGCTTCATCCATCAACTGCCCAATTTGCGTGCGAATCGTTTCACTCATCTTCTGAGTTTCGAGTTGATTCATCACTTTAATGAGTTGAATTTCGTCTTGCGTATTGAAAAATAGTCCTAATCGAACGACTGGAATCGCAACGGATGGTTCCATTTGCTCGAAGGTGATGAGTAAATCAGCCTCGTAAAACTCCGTCACACCTGTAGTGAACGTCGCTTCTTCGTCTACAAAATCCAAGCGATGTTGGAACTGCTCCTTCAATCGCTCCACACTTCCAGCAATCAACGGATATTGCGTATTCGCGATAAGGACCGCGCGTAGTTTCGCGTTTGTCGCTCCTTGCATATATGCTGCACCAATATGCAGTGCCAAAAATCCAATTTCCTCTTCGGTAATTTGGCATTGCAGCTCGCTCATCAAATACTGACTCACGGAAACTGCCGTATCAAACACCAGCGGATATTGTCGTTTAAAAGTTTGCACATAATGATTCGGTAAACTTAGGTTCATCTGCACTCGTTCGAGTAATCCTTGCAAGTGCAACTGGAATCGCACCTTGAATTCCTTTTGATCCACGAAAGAGATGCCCATTCGTTTAAAGAGCATTTCATCAATCTTATTTGTCAATTCCTCCAGGTTGATTTTATCGCCCTTAAAGTAGACATCCGATTGAATCACACTTGAATTATGATAGGCCTTTAAGAGCTTCGCATAGGAAAGAATTTCTCCTTCCGGAATCTCTTTGTCGCCTAGAATTTCTTTAAAAATCGAGCGAACAATCGTAGCTTCGACTTCTAAATCTAGTTTTTCTACAACACTCTCTTGCACCGTTTGTCCATGACGGATTCGTTGCAAGACTAATCCTAAATGCAGTAATAAAAACGGCATGAGTGTTTTACGAATCGAATAGCGAAACTCCTTCAATTTCTCCCATATAATCGCCTCAAAATGTGCTAAATCCAACTCCGGATAGACATTCGAAAGCTCTGTGATATTCAAGAAGTCTTCGTTTAATTCTTTCTTCAGTAGTTCTCGATACAATTTTCGCTTACTAGCTTCTGGTCCTTCTAAAACTAGAGAACCGTTTCTTGTAACAAGGAGCAACCCCTCGTATTCTTCCAGCTGTTTTTGGACACGAATGCGGTCTATATCAAACGTTTTAGCGCTTACAAAACATTGTTCGCAAAAACCTTCGATGGAAACACCCTCCCCATTGAACAAGAGTTGCTTCAATAAGTTTGCGCTTCTTTCTGCGCTATCTTGCGGGGTTCGTAGTAAACTTTCTGGATCCACATATCGATTTTGTTGGAAGGCCACGAGACGATATCCTTTTTGGCGATCCGCTTCGATAATATGCGGCATTTCTCGATTGATTTGTTCGATATCGGAACGCACTGTTCTTGCGCTGACGCCGAGGCAGGAAGCTAATTCGCGTCCTTTAATCCATTCGTGGCGTGCAAGTAAGTGCAATAGTTGTTGGTGTCGTTGTTTCATTAAAAATCCCTCCACCTCAATTTGACTATAACAGATTCTTTGATTCCATTATACCTAAAATCTTTTCCTATTGTTAGGAAATTTTTAGTCCCTTTTTGAAACATTTCGTAATTTTTCTTACTTTTTGACAGAATTTGGAGGATTGGTGTGCTAAAGGAAAATAATAATAATAAGTGTGTTAAAAAATAATGGAGTCTCTTAGAACTCCTATGGATTATTTTCATCATTATAACAATAACGGCACCCCCTCGAGCCTTCGTCTCAAGGGTAGCAAGCTTCAAACTGAGGGTAAGTGATAAATCGCTAACCCTCAGTAATTCACATTGCTTGCGATTACCTTATTGTTATTATGATGAAATCCATTAGGAGTTCTTCTGAGACTCCATATAATTACCGCTTTCTATAAATTTCCCTTTAGCACACATCACAAATTGAGTGAATAAGAAAATTACGAATGGTTTCAGCGCGGGGACGGGAAGGACAGGTAAAGTGCGGTAATAGGGCGCCGGCTTGAACCGAAGTCTCAAGCTCTTTCAAGATTCAAACGACCTCTAGAAAATGACTTTTCAAGAGGTCGTAATTCACTTTGAATGTTATTCCCTATTACTGCTACTATGGAACTTTTCAACTCTTTCGAGACATCTTTTTCAACTGCTCTATCCAAAACCAATCAACAAGAAAATTACGAATGGTTTCTGGCGGTGGGATGGACAAGGAGAGGTGCTGCGAAGGTAGGAAAAATTTATATTTGGGTAACAAAAAAGGCACCGGAATCGGTGCCTGTAGGACTGGGGTAGCTGGATTCGAACCAACGAATGACGGAGTCAAAGTCCGTTGCCTTACCGCTTGGCTATACCCCAATGGTGGAGGGGGGCAGATTCGAACTGCCGAACCCGAAGGAGCGGATTTACAGTCCGCCGCGTTTAGCCACTTCGCTACCCCTCCAGCAAATATTAAAATTTCGTACTCAGATATCTTACAATAGTTTGAAATAGAATGCAAGGATTTTACCGCAAAAACATAAAGAATCTAGTCCACTTTTGGCTAGATTCTTTATGAGTTATTTTAATTTAGATGTCACTTTCTTCTTCGAGAAGGTGCGCTCTTGTTTATTTCCTAATGCGTTCAAACGTGCATCTAGGAGAATATGACGGCCTTCTACGTTACGAGTGTAGATGATTTCATATGAGCCGATGTATTTTTCGATATTAGCGACAAAGGCGATGACGTCTTCTTTTCGTTTATCGAACATGCTTGGAACAGCAAAATATTTCGTTTGGTCATTGACCCAAGTCGTAGCTCTTAGAATATAGCGCTGGTTCTCGATTGGAGCGAAGAATTCCGATAGCGCCTGTGCAAAAATTTCTTTTTCGCGCAAGGTTCCACCCTTTAGATAAGTGGCGGTGTGAATCGAATTCTTATCACCGCGTATGACTCTGGCCTTGCAGTTTTGGGTCTGCAAGTGTCCTGATGCTAGCAAGGCTTTTCGGACGGCTTCGGCAAAGAGTTCGAGGCGTTTATACGGACTCTTGTATAGGAAATATCTCAACCAGACGATATTTAACACGATAAGCGACAGGATGAACACTGGATATAAGAGTTGGGATGGTCCGTTCGCAAAATCGAGAATAATGTAGACAATCAGTTCCGTCAGTGCAATTGCTTGCGCATAGGTTAAAATTTTTCGTGCGTCTGTCAGCAGAACGGTTGGCAAGAACGTCTTGTCCACTCCCACTTCATTAGAAACTTCCATGTCTTCTAGAAGCGGAAGGGATTCATTCCAGCGTTCCCTTAACTCTTCGCGGTTCCGCGAGCGTTCGATAGTTTCTTGGTTCAGTTTTGTTAAATCCTTCTTCGTAAACTTGATTGTTCCAAGGTCTAGTCGATCCACGCCTGATTCAATTGTATTTTCATTATAGTGTAGTCCTAAGAACTGCTTCATGCGGCGTTGTAATAATTCTATATCCGGACTATCGATTCCGACAGCAACCTCTTCGTCCTCTTTCTTCTTGAAGAGTTTTTTCTCCGCAAGATTAATCGACACAAGATGCCAAACGCTACTTGTCTTCTCTGGATTTTCTGGCCAAATACGAATCGCGCGACCTCGCATCTGATTACTGAGCATGAAACTTCCGACAAAGCTAGCGAGAATCAATGAGTTCACGCACGGTGCATCCCATCCTTCGCCGAGGAGAGATTTTGTCCCAATCACGACATGAATTTTCCCTTCTTGGAAAAGCTGAGTCACGGCGCTGACTAAGTCATGTTGCGACCCTACTAACCGGACCTTCACATAATCCTTCTCGTCTAGTTGTCCGACTGGTTGGAAGGTGATTTTATCCGGGCCAAAAATAGCCTCTAAACGCGATTTTACACCTGTCGGGATAATCACGAGACTTCCCGTTAAAACGGCCACAGGAACGTCTAATTGCTGCTCCACAAGCTCTCTACGTAGAACTTCAAAGTAAGGCAATACGCCCAGTTGGCTATATTGAACTTCTGGATTCCCTAAGTGTACCTCAAAGTCTTTTCGGATGAAGTCGGTTAGAATCAGTTGTCTCAAGTCGTTGCCTAAGGTTTCATATTCAGCCTTAAAGATTTCTCGGACGGCGTTTAATTTTCCAAGAGATTGATTCAATAGCTGGTCGAGTTGTTTATTGCGAAGCAGCTGCACTTGTTTACGGTCAATTAATCCGAGCGATTTCAACTCATGCTTCAATTCTTTACTGTCTTCTTCAGATAAATCATACCAATGCGGCACGTCGAATAACATTCCTTGTAAGAGGATTTCAAACCACGCCAAATCAAACGTCGGAAGGAGGCTCGCCCCCAGTAATTGTTGGAAATGTTTCGGGAACTCGATTCCTTTATGTCGTAGGAAAATCAGTGTTGCCGAGAGATACTTCGGCTCATCTAAGAGTTCATCTTCCGAGATGATGCCATCAAGCGCGCGGCTAGTTCTCACCGCCTCACAAAACATCGAATCAGAGGATAGATTTTTCAAGAATGCTCTCTTCTGCGTAGAAAACTGATCGAGTTGTTTCTCTTCTTCCTTCGTTGGGAAAGAGAAATACACATAGTCCTGGTGCGGACACAAACTGCCCTCTTTAACGAGTTCTGGGACGGTAATTTCTTCATCAATTTCCCCACACATGGCCACATAACGCTCCCAAAGTGCAGGTTCTCCTTCATATGGCGGTGTTGCCGTTAGCGAAATCACATTTATATCCGCAAAGGATTTACGGAAGGTTTCTAGACTCTTCCACCATTCATTTCGCAAGTGATGACACTCATCGAGGCATAATGTTCCAAGAGACGCATTCTTGAAGAGTGCAATGATATCCACGTCTTTAAAATCAAAGTGCTCGTTCTCGACCACATCGTCCGTATCCTCGACTTCCGCGTCGCCTTCCAGACGATTGATGGCACTGTGCAAGGCTTGATACGTCGCAACGGTGATCGTCTTTGGCTGCTTCAGATTTTGCGAAATCATTTCATCGGCTAGACTCGCATCATCCAGAAACGCCTCACGAATACGGTCCACCCACTGCTGGCGAATCGTCACGGTCGGCACTAAAATAAGCGCCGGCTTACTATTACGACGGATAAATTCAATTCCTAGCGTCGTTTTCCCAGAACCTGGAGCCGCCACCAAATGAATATGGCCATCCGCCATAATCGTATCGCTCTTTTCTAAAATGCGCTTTTGATACGCCCGCCACTCGCCTTTAAAAGATAAGTGTTCGAACATGTAACCCCTCCTTTGCTCATTCATTATACCATCAGATTTCTTCTTTTAATTCGATTTTGATAACACTGTCCACCGCATCTGGCAATGGATAGGTGTAAGCCCCAATTTCTCCATATTGTGCAAAACAAATGTCTTGAAAAGCTAAAGTAGTCCAACTGTTAGAAATTCTTACTTCGCTACCATCCTGGACAAAACTCAACCGTTCAATCTGCTCTTTATCGATCCCTGTTAACGCAATCGGACCAATAGGTTGTTCAAACACATGAGCATACAAAATTTTCCCATTCTTTGTATAATAACCCCATTCCGGTTTTGGCAGGTTCACTAATTCTCCTTCGTAGATAGATTCTCCATTGCTCTTCATCCAGCATCCTATTTCACGCAAAATATCGATACTCTCTTGAGGAAAGCTTCCCTTTGCATTTGGTCCCACATTTAAAATCATGTTTCCACCCTTACTGACACATTCGACCAATTTTCGAATAAGAACTTTAGAACTTTTAAACTGTTTGTCAGAAGGATTATACGCCCAGTGATTATTCATCGTAAGACACAATTCCCAAGGTAATAACTCTCCCTTATAATTCCGAATCCCTTCATGTGGCACAATTTGTTCAGGACTAACAAAGTCTCCAGAATAAGAATGAATCTCTTCTGTTGCAATACTTCCAAACCCTTCCCCCGAAGTCTCTAATCGGTTATCAACGACAACGTCTGGTTGATATTTTCTTACAAGTTCTATTAAATCGCTTGCCTTCCATTTCTCACCAAACATCTCTGCATATGAAAAATCAAACCAAAGAATATCGAGTTTCCCATACTTTGTTACAATTTCCTCTACTTGGTGATGCATAAACTCCAAATAGCGGTCAAAATCGATTTGTTCATCCTTATAAGCGATATTTCCTCTCATAGGATGATGTCGATCTGAGTACTTCGGATAATCTGGATGATACCAGTCCAGCAGACTAAAATATAGTCCGACTCGAAGCCCTTCAGCCCTTACTGCCTCTACAAATTCCCGAACCAAATCCCTTCCGAAGGGTGTATTGGTAATTTTATAATCTGTATACTCGGAATCAAATAAACAAAATCCGTCGTGATGTTTAGCCGTCAATACGACATACTTCATTCCCGCTTCTTTAGCAGCCTTTGCCCATACTTTGGCATCGAATTCACTTGGATTAAATGCGTCAAAATAAGGTTGATAGTCTTCAATTGTCATTTTTTCATTACTGCGAATCCATTCTCCCCTTCCAGGAATCGCATAAAGACCAAAATGAATAAACATCCCAAATCGAGCTTGTCTAAACCATTTGGTCCTTTGTAAAATGATTTCTAAAGAATTCTCCATTTCCCTCCACTCCTTTACATCAATACATTCAACTAATGTTATTCTAGCACTCTTCTCTTTTCAATTACACCTTTTTCTTGAAAGAGCTGGATTTCCTTTTAATATAATCACAATACAAAAAATCTCTTAGATAGGATTACCTTCTAAGAGATTTGTTCTATTAATGATTAATTCTTTTTTTCTGATAGTCCTTTGAGACTTTCATCAAAGTCTCGTACGCTTCTGCCAACTCTTCTTTTAAAGTGTCATCTTTCAAGTACGACTGCACTTTGGTAATCACTTCTTTTTCGCGATTCGCATCTAAAATCGCGATGCCATTTTCTTTTTTAATACGAGCGACATCAACAACGACTTGCATGCGGCGTTCAAAGAGCGCTACAATCTCGCGGTCGATGGCATCAATTTCTGCACGTTGTTTTTCTAACAAGAGATTTCCTCCTCATTTAAATTCCAAAGAAGACGCCTAATGGGTAGCCTACAATAATCGCACTAGCGGCACTGAGTAAGAATAGGCCCCCTCCGTATACAAAGGCATCTTTTGCATTCGTCCAACCAGAACCGACCGAAATCGCTACATACGGCATGCTTGGTGGTGTCATGAAGGCAAGACTCGCCATGAATCCAATCAAACAGGCAATGGTTCCAGCTTGTACATCCACAGATCCTGTCGCATAGACAGTCGTTAATACGGTTGTGACGACCGATACGGTTACTAAGTTTGAAGAGACATTCGTTTGTAATCCTGCCCAAAGGACGAAGATAATTACGACAAGAATTGGAGCTAATGTCGCAAATACAGGCACGAGTGAACTTTCAAGAAGTCCGATGACTCCTAATTCCGGTTTTGTGACAAGAGTTCCCATGCTTAGAGTCGCTCCTACCAAGAACATACTTGGCCAGTACACGCCCTTTTGTAGCCCTTCTTGAATCGATAAGAGTGGTTTTCCATCAAATGACAGAATCGCCATCAGGATAACTCCAATCATCGGTGGGAATGCCATCCCTGCTGTTTTTAGGAAGGCCGCAACGTCCGGTAAGAATCCTCCTACGAGTTCTGGAAGTACCCATAATAAAACGACTCCCATGAAAATCAGCACTGTTGCAGTTTCGCGTTTTGATTTGGCAGGAAGTGTTTCGAGGGATTCGAGTGGTTTCATTTCTACGTTCGACAAATCCACTCTCCAAACGGTTCTAAGAGCAACTCCCATCGCGATAAAGAGCACGAGTCCGGCTGGAATTCCAATCATCATATATTGCGCGTTGGAAATCGCGATTCCTGTTGCACTCTTGTAAAGCGCCATGGCGGTCACAGAGAAGACGTGATTGATTGGCGTCATCGCAGTACCGATTGCCACCGTGGCAAAAAGTGCGATCAGGAGTACTGAAGCTTCTCTATCTCCTTTTTTCAACCCAAGAACGGCCATGATTTCCTCGTAAATCGGGAAGACAATCATAAAGAGAATCGTCGGCGAAATAAAGAGGCTTATCGCAAGAACGCTGACATAAAAAGTCCCGATAAAATGCCATGGGGACTTCCCAGCAAAGGAGCTACCGAGTGCACGCGCGACGAATCGTCTCAGTGCGGGCGTTTGTTCCAAAGCGTAAGTCATTAAGAATGTAAATAATAGGAAGACAAAGGTTGTATTCCCAAACGACAGACTGAAAATCTGTGAGTAATTCACTCCAGGAAGCATCCCGATGCCTAACATCACATAGCAGAGAACACTCGGCCAGTCTGTTGCGACAAAGAGCCAAAGTAGAAGGCTGCTAAAGAAGATGGATAGAATGGAAACGGTCGGTGCCGCTAGTCCAAAGAATGTTCCTTGTGTAATGGTTAAATAACCGCTCATTCCCATGAGAACGGCGCTCAGTGCAACGATGAACTGTTGCAACTTGGTCCATGTTTTTCCTTTCATTGGTTCACCTCATTCTTATCTATCCTACCTCATTTTTTCATAGATTGCTATTGGAAATAAAGAGTTTCTGGAAATTTTTGAGCAGTTTCCTACTATTATATAGAAGAAATTTTCCTCTAAACAAAAAGCCGGGCACGAAGCCCGACTCTAGATTAATGTTCTAATTTTAAGGTTTGTGCTAAACGCTTGTACATTAACATCGCAAGTACGCTATTTAGGCCAAACTTCACTATATTAAACGGAAGCAATGCAAATGCCATTAATGACCCTAAGTCTGTTACAAATGGATTTAACGCATGTGCTGCAGCCACGATTTTTTCCATTGGGAAGTTCATCGCTGTTGCGTAAAGTGGGAACATCACGAAATAGTTTGCTAGCAGTAACACCACTGTCGCTGAAATCGTACCGATGACTAAGCTAATCACCGCTGATTTAAAATTACGGCGGCGTTGATAGTAAAGCACTGCTGGTAACATAAAGCTTAAGCTACCGATTAAGTTCACTGTCTCTCCGATTCCAAAGGTCATTGACCCATTATAGAAGAAGTTGAGCAACACTTTGATGAGCGCAATCAAGCTTCCGTGCAATGGTCCAAGAAGATATCCACCCAGTAATACTGGTAAATCCGAGAAGTCGAGCTTCACGAATGTTGGGATAAACGGTACGTTGAACGATAATAGCATTAATACGGTACTAATCGCACCAAAGACTCCTACTAGAACAATTTTTTTAGCCGATGTTCTGTTCGACTTTTTTACATTTGTACTCATGGTACGTCCTCCTTCATAGGGCGAAGGAAATTGCACTGTTTCTCAGTTTCAAAGAAAAAAGCAGCATTGAAATGGACCTTTCAATACTGCTCATCAAATAGACTTGTTGAAATAGTGCCATTTTCTCACATCTAGACTATACTATCGGTTCTGGAATTGCACCAGATCATGCCAATCGGCTCGTGGACTATACCACCGGTCAGGAATTTCACCTTGCCCCGAAAATGTTATTTATGTTTGTATTGTAGCACCTCGCCGCCACTTAGGCAATCTCTCTGCCTCAAAAAGCTGTTTTTATGCTGTTTCTCCAATAAAAAAACTTGGATGACGTTTATCATCATCCAAGTCCTGCTATTTGATTGATAAAATTATTTCTTTTCTTCTTTTTGCTCAACAAATCCAAGGCGTTCAATGTTTTCTTTAGATGCTGAAAAACTTACTTTGCCATCTTTCTTAATCAGTGCAACATCCATTGTTTCATATAAACTTGGCGCTTTTGCACGACTTTCTGAGTCATCCAATTTGAACTTCTTCATGTCTATTTCAACAGTGAATGCTATTTCTTTTTCACTATCTACAGAAGTAACTTTTACGCCCTCTGTAGCTTTCATTTGATTCACGATTTCATCTCTTCTTTGACGTGCTGCTGTTGCATATTCCGGAACACTTGATAAACGTACTACGATATCGGTTGTTAGAGATAAAACTGTGTCATTCTCTTTGTCATATACATATGTATAAGTGACCTTCGAATTTTCTGTTTGCAAAACAAATGATGCTTTACTTTCTGAACGGCATCCTAGTAATACAAACAATGTCCCTAGTAGTACAATGGATAATTTCAAGATTTTCTTCATTAGAATACTCCCTTTAATCTGACTTGCTTTTATCATAGAAAATGAACTATCGTTTGTCAAATTCTGTTGAAGTCCACACTCATCATTTATATAAAAAAACTTGGATTACGTTTGCCATAATCCAAGTTCTTCTATATTTATTTTTCTTCTTTTTGCTCAACAAATCCTTTGCTTTCAAGGCTTTCTTTGGATGCTGAAAAACTTATTTTATCGTCTTTTTTTATAAGCGCCACATCCATTGTTCTATATAACTCTGGTGCTTTTGCACGACTTTCTGAGTCATCCAATTTGAACTTTTTCATGTCCACTTCAATCGTGAAATTTAATTCTTTTTCACTGTCTGATGTAGTGACTTTGATGCCTTCGATATCTTTCATTTCATTCACGAGTTCATCTCGAATTCTACGTGTTATTGTATCGTATTCTGGAATATTGGCTAGTTTCATTACTGACTTCGTTGTTAGAGATAAAACTGTGTCATTTCCTTTGTCATATACATATGTAAAAGTGACCTCCGCATTTGCCGTTTGAAAAACAAATGATGCTTTACTTTCTGAACGGCATCCTAGTAATACAAATAATGCTCCTAATAGTACAATCGATAACTTCAATATTTTCTTCATGACAGCACTCCCTTTATTTCACTTCTTTAAACTCGTATTCTAAAATAGCCTCTTTAGATAATTGGTAGCTAACCATATTATCCTTTCTTTTCAATACTGCATTAACGGTATCATAGAGCATTAGGGCTTTTTTTCGACTTGCCGCATCATCGAACTTAAATTTATTAACGTCGACTTCAATCGTTAGCGTAATGTAGTTATTATCGTCCTTTTTAGTATATGTAACGCCTTCGATACCTTCCATCTCTGAAACAAGCCCATCTCGCTGACTACGCACGACTTCTGTGTATTGTTAATCTTTTGTGATATCGTAAATAATATTCATCGTTAGTTTGGAAACCGAATCTTTCTCTTTATCGTATACATAAGATAATATCGTCTTACTAGCAGTCTTTTGTAAAACAAATTCACTTTTTGTTTCTTGGCTACATCCTAGTAAAACAAATAACGTCCCCAATAATAGAATGGATAGTTTCAAGATTTTCTTCATTCAAATACTCCTTAAATCTGACTTGTTTTTATCATAGAAAATGAACTATGGTTTGTCAAATTCTGTTGAAGTCCACATTCAACATTTATATAAAAAAACTTGGATTACATTTACTGCAATCCAAGTTCATATCGATTATTTCACTTCTTTAAATCCTTCTTTTAAAATACTCTTTTTAGATTCTTCAAAGCTATAAATATCATTTTTCTTTATTACCGCTGTATGAACACTACTATAGAGAGCTGGCGCTTTAGCAGCTGTCTTCTCATCATCATAGTTGAACTTCTTTAGATCCACTTCAATCGTTATCTTTAGTTCTTTTGCGCTATCAGATTGAGTGACTTTAACCCCTTCAACACCGCTCGCGTCGTCTACTATTAGTTTTGCGGTACTACGTGCTTTTTCTTCAATATCTTTACCTTTTGAAATGTCGTAGATGAGATTAAATGTTATAGATGAAACTGAATCTTTTTCTTTATCGTATACATAAGTTATTTTTTGTTTTATATCACTCAAATCAAAAGCAAATTCACTTTTTGTTTCTGAGCTACAACCGACTAAAACAAATAACGCTCCTAACAACACCATTGTTAATTTCAAAATTTTCTTCATTAAAATGCTCCTTTAAATCTGACTTGTCTTTATCATAAGAAATGCGAGGGGATGTGTCAACCTATTCCTGTTAAAGGCTGCTCTAAAAAGTGCAAACAAAAACCGCCTCCCTTTCAGGAGACGGTTATTTCATTTCATATTAGAAACGGATGTAAGTTGCGCGAGCTGCAACGCTTGCTGGGATTGTACGGTAAGAGATTACGTTTAATCCACGTACGTTCATTTCAGAGATGTATAATGAACCATCTGCGTTAACTGCTTCTACGAATCCTACGTGTCCGTAAGTTGGGTCAGCACCTGCTAAACCTTGTTGGAATACGATTGCTGAACCAGCTGATGGTGAGTTAGATACTGAGTATCCATAGCTACGAGCGTATGATGGCCATTCAGCCGCGTTACCCATCATGCTGTGACCGATTGGTGTACCAACTTGTGCCATACGGTTAAATACGTAGTAAGTACATTGTCCGAAGTATCCACCGTTAAGTGAAGCACGGAAACTTGGGTCAACTGCTGGGAAACCTCCGCCAGTTGTGTAAGTGTAGCTTGATGTTTGTGTTGAAGCTGCTGCTGTTGAAGTAGAGCTTGAAGTTGAAGCTGTACTTGTTGAAGCTGTGCTAGCTGCTGCAGGTGCAGGAGCTTCATATGAAGTTTGTGTAGCAGTTGTTTGTGATTGTGAAGCTTGTGCTGCTAATGCTTGACGAGATGCTTCAGCAATACGAGCTGCTTCTGCTTCAGCTTTTGCTTTTTCTTCAGCTAAACGTTTTTGGAAAGCTTCTTTTTCAGCAACTAATCCATCACGTTTTGCGATTTCAGCTAACTCTTCTTGTGAAAGGTTTGCTAATAATACTTTATTTTTAGAGAAAGTATCGTTTAATTCTGTTTGTAATGAAGCTAATTCTTTTTCAGCTGCTTCTTGTTCAGCTAATTTTTCTTGTTGAGCTTCTTCTTTAGATTCTACTTGTTTTTTGTCCTCAGCTTGTTGTTGCATTAATTCGCGGTTTGCGCTCATTAAGTCCATTACAACACCGATACGGCTAACCGCATCTGATAAGCTTTCAGCGTTTAATAAGAAATCTAAGTATGAACGAGCACCGTTTGTTTGTACTGAACGAGCTTGTTCTTCTAAACGTGAGTTACGTTCTGCGATTACTTTTTCTAATTTAGCAATTTCAGCTTTTAATGTTTCGATTTGTTCTTGAACTTCAGCTTTTTTAGCTTGAGTTGTATCAATTTTAGTTTGTACATCAGATAATTCTTTCGCTAATGTATCGATTGTAGAATTAACTGCTGATTTTTTCTCATTGATGTTAGCGATTGATGAGTTAACTGTTTCGATTTGTGAATCGAAATCTTGCGCGTTAACTGATGGCGCTAAAGCTCCTAATGATAATACTGTTCCTGTTACTAATACTGTTAATAAACGTTTCTTCAAGTGATTTTCCTCCAATGTTTCTCACTAATATATATTCGAAGTAGCCGGTCACGGCTTTTAATAAAACTTAACTTGGTACTATAATACCATAGGACTTTAGGCCGATGTTGATTTTCTTTGAATTGATAATACCTTGTAATAAAGCTGTAACATAACCCGAACGACTGACCTTTTTGATACATAAATGGTTATTTTTTGTGAAATATTACAGGGTAAAGTGTGAATTTTTGGAGATTTTTAACACAGAAAATCATTTAAAAATTGCAGATATGCTCAATGCCATGGAAGCACAGACGGGCTTTATTAATATGGACAACTTCAACAACGCGGTAACAGTGGAAAAAGTATAAACAATAATTGGATTTCGGAAAAGCCTTATGGCTATCATCATAGTGACGGTAACGTTGTACCGGTTCGAGCCGAAGTCTCTCACCTTTAAAGCCTCAAAGAGGGCGTACGGATTAACAATCCTACGCCCTCTTATTCGTTTTAATACGAAACACGTTACTGTCACTATTGAAGCCATACACTTTCCGAAATCCAAAATCAATCCTATCTTCTCAACCAAGATTACCGCATTGAAAGGATTTTGTCATAAAGCCGATTGAGCTTCTATGGTTTGAGCGAATGCAGGTTTAAATGGGAAAATTCTGGCTTTTACATTTGAAATGCGCTCACTAAATCTTGAGTTTGGGAGCCAACAAATTCGGGTTTTTGGCCAAAAAGTTATTTTGCAATATAACGTATATGTCATATTGTGTTTTTTTCATTTGCTTTTGAAATATGATTATGTAGGCGTTTATAGAGGGTTTCAAAATCTGTTTAAAAAACTTTTTTAGTTTCAAGTTTGTGAACTGCTCGTTATCGTCAGTTCATCAAGCAAAAAATTCTTAGTCGTTTTGGATGCAATGCACCCGGAGGATGATTCTGGAGAATACTGCGGATTTTATCATCACAGTAACATGGTAGAGCATAAAAACGAGGGAGAAAGACAGAAATGTCATGGATACATTTGTATCTATGGCATTTCGTTTTCTTTCCCCCACAAAGTTGAATAGGAATGAGATAGCTGTTTACAGCTAGACTCATTCCATTCAACCACTGTGCTAAGAGGACGTAGGATTGTTAATCCGTACTTAAAATACTTTATAAAGTTAGACGCAGTAGCTGATTGAATTAAGCTTCATCACTCGTGATTCGCTTAATCCTAATCAGCCTTGCGGAAATCCTTCACAGTGCGAAGGATTTGAAACCACTAAAAGAAACAGGACTCACACTGTGAGTCCTGTTTTGTCTTTGGTCTTACTCCCTCTTTGAGGCTTTTAAGGCGCAAGACCAAGGCTTGCGCCGGTGCAACGTTACAGTGATGATAATTAAATCTGCAAGGATTCAAAAGAATCATCCATAAGTCTTTTATTTCAACACCACTAAGAAGTATTTTTTCTTACCGCGGCGGACGATGACGAAGCGTTCTTCGAAGGATTGTTCTTTCGTCCATTCGAATTCTAAGTCCGTTACTTTTTCACCGTTGATAGAAATCGCGCCGTTTTGAATGTCTTCGCGTGATTGTCTTCTTGATGGTTCGATGCCAAGGTCCACAAGCCATGTTGCTAGGTTTTGGCTTTCTTTTGAACTTTCGAAGGTTGGCATGTTTTTGAAGCCTTGTTCGATTTCGTCGGCTGTTAATTGTTGTACGTTCCCTGTGAAGAGCGCGTTTGTAATTTTCTTCGCGTCTTCTAGGGCTTTTTCGCCGTGAACGAAGCGAGTGACTTCTTCGGCAAGGCGGATTTGTGCTTCACGTTTGTGAGGTTCTGTCGCCACTTTTTCTTCGAGCGCTTCGATTTCTTCGCGGTCTAGGAATGTGAAGTACTTGATGTATTTAATCACGTCGCGGTCATCTTGGTTTAACCAGAATTGGTAGAATTCGTATGGAGTTGTCTTTTCAGGATCAAGCCATACAGCACCACCAGCTGATTTTCCGAATTTTGTACCGTCTGATTTTAACATCAATGGAATGGTTAAACCGTACGCACGAGACTCTGCGCCTTCTACTTTACGGATTAACTCAAGCCCTGAAGTGATGTTCCCCCATTGGTCCGCACCACCGATTTGAAGTTGCACGTCTTCTGTCTTGAATAAATGTAAGAAGTCCATTGATTGTAGGATTTGGTAAGAGAATTCTGTAAATGAAATTCCCACTTCTAGACGGCTTGCGACCACGTCTTTAGCAAGCATTGTATTCAAGTTGAAATGCTTCCCGTAGTCACGCAAGAAGTCTAATAATGATAAATCTTTTGTCCAATCGTAGTTGTTTACAAGGCGTAATGTCGCTTGGTCTTCATCTGTTGTGAAAAATAATTTCTTCATTTGCGCTGTTAATTTTCCAACATTGTGTTGAACTTGTTCCATTGATTGAAGCACACGTTCGCTTGTACGACCACTTGGATCCCCGATAGAACCTGTTGCTCCACCAATTAAGATAACTGGCTTATGTCCTGCTAATTGGAAACGACGAAGAATCATAAATGGAATTAAGTGTCCAATGTGCATGCTGTCTCCAGTTGGGTCTACCCCACAGTAGAGTGATACAGCCTTTTCGTTTGTTAAGGCACGTAAGCCTTCTTCATCTGTCATTTGGTTGATGGCGCCGCGCCATTCTAAATCATCGATAATGTTCATCTTGTTTCTTCCCTTCTTTCTTGTAAATAAAAAATCCCTAATAGCCAAAAAGACTATTAGGGACGATTTTCACCGTGTTACCACCCTTGTTGACGATGCCCGGCATCATCCACTCGAGCATCCTTATCGCGGATGAGACGTCCTGACGGATAGCTCCCAAGTGTACTTCGCGGATGTGGGGGATTGTCTTGCACCGACCGACAATTCTCTTCTTTTTCCCTTGGGCAACCACTACTGCGCTTGTTCATTGCTTCTATATGTGCATTTAGTATACGGCTTATCCTACTTGATGTCAATGACTAC
>JABZYV010000018.1:0-32596 GCA_015264955.1 Streptococcus sp.
TTCTTACCGTCGAGTAAATCCACCGCAATTTCATCTTGCCAAATTGGAAGCACGCGGTCCAATGTTGTTTTCAATGTTTCCCCTTGAGGAAGGTCCTTCACTTGTAGATGTTTGTAGCGTGGGTCGCTGGCTTGTTTGGCTGCTTCTTCCTCGCTAAGTAGTGGAGGCATCACATCGTATGAACGTCTCCAAAGCAACACTTGTTCGTCGCCATATTTTTCGCGTGTTTCTTGTTTATTGAGTCCTTGTAAGGCTCCATAGTGGCGTTCGTTTAATCGCCAGCTCTTTGTTTCTGGTAAATAGTCTTGGTTTAATTCAGACAAAACGATATGACCTGTGTGGATGGCTCTTTTTAATACAGATAAATACACATGATCAAATTGAATGTTTAATGAGCGGAGTACTTTCCCTGCATGATGGGCCTCTTCTACCCCTTTATCCGTCAATTCCACATCGCTCCAACCGGTAAATAAATTGAGGGCGTTCCATTCACTTTCTCCATGTCGAACAAATACTAATTTCATGTTCATTCCTTCTTTCTGAAATTCTACTATTATTGTACGCCTGTTCTCAGAAAGTTTCAAAGAACGACGCCCGATGTGTTGCCATTTGCCCTAAATCATCATTTAGTGGTAAAATAAGCTGATATCTATTTCATTAGATGATTGGTAGAAACACTACCTGAAAGGAACATTATGAAATTACTAACGATTATCGAAAAGATAAAACGATTCTCGAATCAGGACTTAGCGCTGTACTTACTCATTATCAGTAGCTTCCTTCCGTTTTATCTATTTCTAACATTGTTCGTCTTATATATCATCCTTCTCGCCTTTACGGGAAAATTAAAACAAGTCTTCAAAGACTTAGCGCAGCACCCGTTCTTACTGGCGTTTATCGGATTTAGCTTTATCGTATCGATGGTGGCTGGCAACTATATCGGCGCTGTCATCTCGGTTGGATTCGTGATGTATGCGATATTCTTTAAATACTATCAAAGACGATTGACACCGGACTTTTTCCATATCGTTCTACAGACCGTCTTACTCCTCAGCATTTTTGCCGCGGGATTTGCGTTCTTAGAACACTACGAAATCGTTCATAAATTTAACTACACCTTCCTATCACCAAAGATGCAAGTATGGCACCAAAACCGTGCGGAAGTAACCTTCTTTAATCCGAACTACTACGGCATTATTTGTTGCTTCTGTATTATGATTGGCTTCTACTTACTCAGCATCACGAAGAGTTGGTTCTGGAAGTTCATCGGCGCTGTCGCGATTGGTATTAACCTATTCGGCCTCAGCTTCACGCAAAACCGAACTGCTTTTCCAGCGATTATCTGTGGAGCGATTATTTACCTCTTCACAACGATTCGTAGCTCGAAAGCATTCTGGCTCAGCATCGCCGCATTTGGAGTTGGACTCATGTTCCTCTTCTCAAATGACATCGGAGTTCGGATGGGAACGCTCGACTCTTCCATGGAAGAACGCGTTTCAATTTGGAATGCCGGCATGGTTCTCTTTAAACAAAATCCATGGTTTGGGGAAGGGCCTCTGACCTACTTGCATAGCTTTGCAAGAATCGGCGCTCGCTACCACGAACACGCGCACAGTTTATATATCGATACCATTTCAAGCTACGGGATTATCGGAACATTGCTTCTTGCGATTTCTACCCTTAAACCGGTACGCATGCTTTTAGAAATGAGTCGCGATCCAAAGAAACGTCCAATCGTTGGACTCTACGTTTCGTTTATCGTTGTACTCTTCGTTCACGGTATCTTCGACGTGGCCATCCTTTGGGTACAAAGTGCATTTCTATTCTTACTAGTGATGACAAGTATTCCAATGTGGATGAAACAAGAAGAAAACGTCATGCCACATAAATAAACTACAAAAAATAAATCCCAAGATTCACTGTTGTGAACCTTGGGATTTTTTGAGTGCTTTTATTTTGTTAAGTTACGGATGTTTTTGAAGAGTTCTTTATGATTTTCAATCTTCGTATCATTTCCGATAACGACAAACGCGTTTTGGTCCATGATAGCTTTCATCGTTGGAGCGTATGCGCGTACCTTTTCAGGCGTTGCCGCTAAGATTTCATCGCGGAACTGTTGCACTTTCTCTTGCGTCAAATGAGTGAAGTAACGCGTGAAGGCGACTGCCCCTTTTTGAGCGGCTGAAAGTGGACGGTCAATCGTGCTGAATGTACCAATCAAGTTCTTTTCAAACTCCGCCTCTGACAAGTTGAAGTTTTCTAAGTACTCTACTTGTCCATCATAACGTTCAAGCGTTTCAACGATATTTGGGTCGCGGTAAGAAAGACCTGCGACGTCCCCTTTATCGGTAATCACACTCATACCTCCGTATGCCCCACCTTGAACACGAACTGTATTCCATAAGTAATCAAGTCCTAGAACGGATTTCAAGAATAAGTTCATACCGTTCACTGGAACACCAAGAAGCGTTTGGTTATATCCTTTTGCGACATAGTTGATTTCTTGGGCTGTCTTGAACCCTTCGTTTAACACTTCCACAGGATTCGTGAAGACTTGTTTTTCAACTTTGTGAGTCCCAAGATGCTTGAAGAAGTCCTCGGATACTTGTTTGAAGTGGTCGAAGTCAACTTTGCTTCCGACAAAGGTTGCCACTAGTTGGTCTGTTGTTAAAATCGTTTCTAACACAGCTTTCAAGCGGTCGATAAAGGCTTGAGGGTTTTCGTCAAAACCAGCCACCACATCGCAAATAAAGTCGTAGTAGTCGATTCCTTCAAGCGATTGTAAGTATTTCGCGCCTTCGTAGTAGTAAGATTCTAAACGACGAAGGGCCGCCACGTGTGACCCATAGTTGAAGTTCATCTCTAAGTCTGCTTTCACATTGAGTAAGAGCTCTTTAATTTTCTCCACATCGTCTAAGTTTGAACGATGAACGATTTCTTCAATCAAGCTTAAGAGTTGTGGTTGGTATTCAGACAAGGCCTTACCGCTGACTGTGAATTTAGGATAGTAGATGTTGTCCGCTACTGATTCCGTGATGACTGTCGCGTTTGTACCGATACCTCCAGTGTAGAAGTCGATTTCTGTGCTGAGGGCTTCGTCTGTGAAGTTTTCGGTTCCGACTTCCCCTAGTACTTCCGTTAAGAAGGCTACGACTGGAATATCTTCTGTCTTCACGCCTGATAAATCGAAGTAATACTTCACGTAAGAAATGCCGGCTGTGAAGTCTTCATAGTGTAAGAAGGTTGGTTTGCCTTCTGATGCTTCCACTGTTAATGGGAGTGGTTTTACTTCACGGTCGATATCTTCAATCGAGAGTTTTGGTAATTTCGCCAAATCCTCTTCCTTATCTGGAGTCGTTTGACGTTCTAGGAGTTGTTGCGTTTGTTCCACAAGAGCTGCCACTTCTTCGTCAGATAATGACGATTTATACGCTGCTAACTCTTCTTTCAACGCTTCATCTTTGCGGTCGCCTAGTCCTGGTTCTGGCGCTAATGTGATAACCGCTGCATGCGTATTGTCGAGTAATGTCGTTTGGATTAAACGTTCGAAATAGCCGTTTGCCATTTCTTCTTGCATCTTATCTAACACGCGTTGGTATTCAAACGTTGCAAATACATCCCCGCCGTATAACCAGCTTGTGAGGGAGTTCAATGAATACAAGATTCCTTTAGGAGTTGCCCCTTCCAGCGCTGTTAATTCTTTATAACGGAATGCTGCTTTATTCAGAGCGGCTTGAATCGCTTTTTGCGGAATCCCTTCAGCCACTAAACGTTTCAACTCGTTTTCGATAATCGATACAAATTGGTCTTTAGCTTGCGGGTTTGTATCTTTTAAGACGATTTCAAAGATTGGTGAATAGGTTGCTGCCCCAAATCCACCAGACACGTCTGAACCAAGGCCTGACTTCAAGAGGGCTTTCTTGATTGGAGCCGTGTTCGACCCAAGAAGGAGTTCATCTAATACACCAAGCGCGATGAGTTCTTCAGAGTTTGTGCCCTTTCCTGCAGCCCAAATGTACGCTAAGAGCGATTTATTAACTGTTGGCTCGTCTTTAGAAATCGAGAATTTCGCTTCTAATTCATGACGCGCTTCGAATGGTGCTTGTTCCACAGACTCGAATGCGTACTCTTTTGCCTCAAACGCATCGAAGTACTCGGTCAATTGCGCGAACGCAGTCTCTAAGTCTAAGTTTCCGTATAGCGTCACACGCGCATTGCTTGGGTGATAGTACTTGTCATGGAACGCCACGAACTCTTCTTGCGTTAAGCTAGGAATCGCAGCAGGCATCCCACCAGAAATATGTTTGTAGACCGTATCTGGGAATAACGTTGGTTCAAACAGACGGTATAATTCAGAGTCCGCTTGTGAGAACGCCCCACGCATTTCGTTGTACACCACGCCTTTATAAATCAACTCATCATCGGCGTTTTCTAAATGATAATGCCATCCTTCTTGCATTAAGATTTGTGGATCATGCTTGAAGTTGGGATAGAATACCGCATCTAAGTACACAGACATCAAGTTGTTGAAGTCTTTTTGGTTACGAGACGATACCGGATAAACCGTCTTATCAGAGTAAGTCATCGCATTTAAGAAAGTATTGAGTGAGCCTTTTAATAACTCTACAAATGGCTCTTTCGATGGATATTTCTTCGAACCATTTAACACAGAGTGCTCGATAATATGCGCAATCCCGTTATCATTATACGGTGGCGTACGGAACGCAATATTGAACGCCTTATTATCGTCTTCGTTTTTAAGGTATAAGACCTCTGCGCCAGTCTTATCATGTTTGTACAAATAACCGACAGAACGAATATCTGGCAAGTCTCTTTTCTCAACTAAAGAGTACCCTTTAAAATTCTTTGTCATAAAATTCCTCCTTCAAGGCTTTTCACCCATTCTACCACTTTTAGCGCAAAAAAAGAAGATAAGGGCCTACTTCTTACATAAAGAAAAAAAACTCAAAATTCACTTATATGAATTTTGAGTTTTAGGTATTTTGTATTTAAGAATCTTGTAAAACTAGATTTCAGATTTATTGAAGAACATTACTAAAATGTCTTCTCTTTCAACTTTATCTCAATCTCATATCCATTTAATCGAGCTAATTCTACAAGAGTCATAATAGTTGGATTATGATGTCCTGCTTCTAATCTCGCTAAATAGGCTCTCTTTACATCTAACTTCGTTGCAAATTCTTCCTGTGTCAATTGATGATTGACCCGCAATCGAATCGTCCTCAAAGCTACTTTTTGAAGAGACACTTCTCGAAGTAAGTCTTCTTCAAAATTAGGATAAATCGATGATAACTTCATAAACTCTCGTGTTAAATAAGAAGTCACTGCCATCCACCCCTTCTTTAGTTCTTGATACAGGTATTTTTAAACACTGTCTTCCTTTATAATAGAATCCCCATTTTTCGATTATCTCTGGTGTCACACCTTCATCTTCTAAGATTTTATAGACTGCAGCCAATTTAATCATCTCACTATATTCAAGCGTCTCTAAACGATCCACTTTCTTTTTATCAACCCTAAATTTCTTACCCATACCTATTACCTCCCTATGACCTAAATGTAACATATAAGTTACGTAACTTATATGTTACATTTTGCTTTTTTCTTGTACTATTTTGCTAAAAAAAGAGACTTACAAAGGACTACTCTTCCTTCGTAAGTCTAAATCATTGTTTGAGATTAAATCATTTTTGCCATTCCGATACCGATACGTTCCACAATGGACGTAACTAGCGCATTCCCCATAAAGAAATAACGCATACGGTCGTTGACTTCACTAACTGTCCCATCGGATAGTTTCTTGTTTTTTGTCCAATCACAAGGGAAGCATTGTAATAACTCTGCTTCGTTTGGAGTTAATAGTCGGAACTGATTGCCTTCTTTTAAGAAGTGAGTTGAACGGTTCACACTACCCTCACTTGTAAGCATTGTACGTCCTGGTAATGAAAGGTCATCCGTTTCGCTCATTCCACCTTCAGAGAAGATATAAGTATATCCATCTTCAGTGGTACGTTCAATTTTCTTTGGCCCGCGCAAGTATTGGAATTTCTTAATCTTATCTTCGTCCTGGATTACATAGTTTTGAATGTATTCTTTATAAGCTTTTTCTCCATGTTCTTGAACATAGTATTCTTTAGCCTTTTGAACTACTTCACCTAAAGTCATTGCTTTTTCGAATACAGGAGTTGTATCGATAGTGTAATAAATTCCATCTTTCATCAAACCGGTGTTCCATACTTTTCCAGTAAAGTTATTCGAAATATCAACAATATACTCTTCAGAATGCGCATCTAATTCACTAAGTTTATCTGTATAGACACGATTCTTATTCGCACTTTTTTCTACCGGAAACTGTTTTGCAAAAAGACCTTTTTTATAAATATACGCTTCAAATGATTCTGGTGATAAATCTTTGATACCATGCTTCTTAGCAAAAGTAGAGTCATTCTTATAAATAAAGAAGAATACGCGTCGACGTCTTTGAGGTGCACCATAATCTGCCGCGTTAATCACACGCCACTCAACGGTATAGCCTAATTGATTGAATGCTCCAAGCATAATCGCAAAATCACGTCCACGTTGTTTAGACGGTGATTTCAGTAGGCGGTCCACATTTTCAAGAATCAGATATTCTGGCTTGATATGATTCACTGCGCGAATAATCTCCCAGAAAAGAACCCCTTTCTTACCTTCGATACCCATTTCGTGCTTTTTACTGCGCGCCACTGAGTAATCTTGACATGGAAATCCGCCGACAATCATATTCACACCATTTGCCTTCATTTCATCAAAATACTCTGATGAAACTTGCATGATGTCTTCATTACTATGATTGATTTTTGGGTAATTATATACTCCAACCTCAAACGCATCTTGCGCTTTTCGACTAGGTTCAAATTGGTTCGTATCAGTCACTTGGAAAAACTTTTTATTCAATTTTTTGTTAGCCTCATCAAGGCCAACGATAAATCCCCCAACGCCATCAAACATTGAGAATACTTTAAGTTTTGACATGATTACCTCTTTCATTTTCATTCAAAATTTCTATCTTACTATATCATGAATTCAATATTTGATCAACTGATTTGCTAATCCCACTCACCACGTAAAATTTCTTGTAGGAACTTCTTAGGCATCCAGAACGAATGCTTCGTAATTCTTCGGCCATCTGGAAGTGGATTCGTATCTGAGAGTTTTCCTTTTCCAACAAAGACGTCTTTTTCAATCTCGTAATAAGAGTTTGAAGCATGAATTTTTGTAAATAAGAATTGATTCACTTGGCTCTGAGGGAAATTCGTCGATACTCCCTTATCTGACTGTGTTAACTGTACCCCGTCATTAATAATGGCACGTGTTTCATTCCATACTCGTTGTGCTTCATCTATTAAACGCTCAGGGAATCCCCAGAACTTCACTTGATTTAATACGTACTCACCTGGAGCCTCTTCCTTAAATACGACAAACATATAACGTTTATCACAAATCTCTTGGAAAACATGAGACTCTTCCCAATTATCATTTTGCGCTAACTCGATAAAATCATAAACCTTAAATGGAGAATCTTCTTTAGGGAGGTCATCCTGATTCACTCGAATGACTCTCAGATTCATATTCGCTTTCTGAAACTCTTGAGTATTTTCTATGTCACCAGTAATGCCAACCATTTTTCTGATTAACAAACTATTTTTAGATTTTGAACGAAAAGGAACCTCAAACGCATCATATAAGTCTTCAGCTTTCCATCCTTTATACTTCAAAATCTTTTCTTCAATAATTTGAGTAAAAGTTTTCTTCGTACCTTTTGCAGTAGCCAAGACACTCTCCTGTTCATGACTAGCAAAGATTTTGTGATTAATCAAATACGTCATGTAACTAGACTTTAATTCCCACGCTCGTTGTTTCGCCATCACATCACTAAACGGTTGTTTTTTCCAGTCTTTCCCTTTACCGGCTCCTTTTGTACAAGTGGATAAATAGTTCCCATCCGATTCTGATAATTCGTGAGCTCGTCCATCTTTAATTTTCTGAGTGATTCGAGCATAGTCATCTAAAATGACATTCATATCTTCCTCAAACCATTCAAACAGGAACACTTTTTCAATCATATAATCATAAAGCGTTTGTTCAGGAATTAGTCCATTATAAAATAGTAAGAGCATTTTGGAGCATTTTTTCCACAAATGAGATTGATAGAAATCGTCCAAATTCTCTTCGAAGTAATTAATAATCGTTAAGACTAGACGCTCCTTTGCAGAAATGGTTCCATTCTTATTGACTTTAAATGGCGTCACCTTAAGCTCTACACCGATTTCTTCAAAATCAGCTGCATCGTTACTATTCGGTTGGTATCCAAAATAATAGCGTTCAATATAATTCCCATATTGCCCCTTTGAGCTAGGCTTTATCTCTTTTTTCTCATACTCATTGGCTTCTTGATTTTGATAATCCTCGTAAGTCTTATAATCCGCCTCATCATATTCTTTTAAGAGGTCTGAGAACTTTCGATTTAGTATTTTTTCAGAATACTGGATTACTTCTTCTAAATTTGTATTGTCATAATTAAATAGTTCTTGTCCCATACACTTATCTCCCTTATTGTAGTTTTATTGTACATGAAAACTACATCAACTTAAATAAAAAAAATAACCACCAGCTAATACTGGTGATCATTTCTTTCAAAAATGGTAGACTATTATGATTATTCTAATCCTTCATATAATGGATTATTAATAAGATCTATTCCTGCCTTTTCATATCTGGAATAAAAATCTTCTCTATTCCAATTTTCAGGCATCATTTTTCTTGATAGCTTTTTATCTTCTTCTATTAATATTAATGCTAGGTAGTAATATTTACTTACCAATTCTTCTATTTTTTTTAAATCAAGTTTATTATTCAAAGCCATTTCTTGAATTTCTTTTTCAATATATTCGTGCTTTGGAACCATATGCTCATACCTGAATTTACTTTTTCCATTTTCATCATTTAACCCATTTGTTCTCAGTTCTTCCCAAGCTTTACTACTCATAAAATCTACAAAAAATCTATAATTTTTTCGCCACTTTATCTCCGTATTTTTTGATTTAGATTTAAGTGTAGCTTTCATTTTCTCCCAATTATTTTTACTAAAAGTACTTATACCTGCATCAGAAATAAAACTATGATCTTTATATAAGGAAATCCATTTATCTAATAAGACTTCATTCTCTTCATTTTCTCCCAAATTATTATATAAATCATATCTAGCTTTATAGTGAAAATATAATAATTTAGAAAACTCTTCAACATTAACTGTTCTAAATTGGGGTGAGTAATTTACTTTCATTACAAAAAAGCTCCTTACATTTTATTTTCAATATATTCCTTCAACATATTAATATTATCAAAAAATATATTAAGACTTGACTTCGTTATCATTGATAATGTTAGTTAGGAGTAACTATGGAGTGGAAATTTTCTTTAAAATCATTAAAAGTTTTTCTTGATTCAAGATAATATCTAACCATTGACTCCACTAAATTTTTCTTAGAATCATCATTATCAATCTCTAAATTTCGAAAGGTTAAAAATGCTTTATCAGTTAAATGATTATACCATACTGTAAGGTCATTTAAATGCTCACTTGCAAATTTACAAAGCGAATCTAAGTCTCTTATAGCGTCCATATGGGACATAAAACTCTCATCTGAAAAAACAATTTCATCTGTCGATTCTTTTTCAGCTATAATCATCCGGAGTATGGTTGTTAAAATATCTCCTCCATTTTCATGTTTTTGAATAATTGCTTCACATAATTTTAAGCCAAAAAAATTTTGATCTATCCAATATTTTTCATCAAATTTCTCATTACTAGCGTTATCACGATACATTTTTTCTTGAAATCTCAGAAACTCTAATAATATATCTGTTCTATCACTACTTAGATTATTTTTCAATACCTGTAACAACTTTTTAAACTCGATTTGTATACGATGATTATAACTCTTTTCAAGATTATAATTTTCAACAAATTTTTGTATTCTTTGCTTTTCATCTTCACCTAACTGAATATCATTTATTACAATCTTAACTTCAGGTTTTCCCCCTCCTTTCTCATTATCAAAAGAAACTTGTATAAAATTTTCAATTTCAAAAGATTCCGCATACAAATTAATTTCACTTTCTCTTTTACAAATTGACTTTTTCGAATGGTTAGAAGTATTACATTCTTTACAGCATTTTATAAGATTAATAGGTAAGATACATAACCTATAATCACCTTTTTCCCCTTTAGGAATAATATGTTCGAGGGTAATTTGGGTGTTAAAAACCGCCTCACAAAATGGACAAATCGCAATTTGATTATGATTTTTAACTTCCGGAAAAGAATCTAATAGTTTTTTTCGAACATGATTTTTATACCATTTTTTTAGTTTTTCATCATCAAAAGGTTCACTACCATCTTCACGGAACTGATCTATATCTAAACTATATAAATTTTTAACTATCTTTCCTTTATACTCTTCATCAATTTTTTCTAAATATTCCTTTAATTTATTTTTTTCATTTTGATCACATGGTATCACATCTACTACATCTTGAATATCTGGAATGTTACGATTTACTCTTCTCATTTTTCTTTATTTCCGTTTCTAACATATCTTTTACAATTAAATATTTTAAATAGGCTTCATCGCCAAGAAATTGTATATCATCTTTAAACAATATTTCATCTAAAGATACAACATTTTCGTTTTCGAGTGAATTTAATAATTCTTTGGAACGTTCAGTTAATAAACCATTATAGCCAGTCATTTGCAAAGCTACTCCATATATATTCTTATATAGAGTGTCTAGATTCTGTCCATATGTCTTATAATGAATAGGTTCAATTCTATGTTCAGAATCAATCTTATACACATTACAATGTGGAATTTCTTGGATTACAACAGGTGAATGAGTTGCAACTAAACAAAATGCACTTGATTTTTGTATAATATTAGATACTGCTCTTATAAAAGACTTCATCATTGGCGGATGCATAAAAGTCTCAGGCTCATCAAAAATAATTAAGCTTCCTTTATTTACTGAATACACTAATTTGGTTATATATAACAAAATCGTTGCTTGCCCAGAACTTAAGTTTTTAATTAAGTCAAAATCACTCGCTTCTATCTTTTTATCACAAAATGCCATTTTGATTTTGTTAGCCCATTCATCAAATGCAAAAAAATTTAAGCTCTCTTCCCATAATTTTAATTTATTATCTGAAGCTATTAAATCTAACAATAAGGATTCAATATACCAAATAAAACTATCTTCAATTTTCACTCCGTTTTTAGGTGCTACAAAATTCTTATTTTCGTCAAGATATTTTCCCGCATATAATTTTAAAAGTTCTTCTTTTATTTCATCCTCACCTAACATTTCTGTTTTTTCTAAAACTTCACTTAATTTTTGATCTTGTACAGAAGAAAAACCAACACGTTCATAATTTTCGTTTTGTTCTACATCAATACTTGAATCAAAAGGACTTAGAGAAAAGTGGATAATTTGCGAAAATTTATTATCTCCATCTATATGACCTCTTATAATTTCTAATATCTTATGAGTCTTACCACTACCATTTCCTCCAACAATACCATACACATTCATTGGTAAAAATGAATTCCTATTTTTCTCTAAAATTAGTTCTCCTTTTTTTATTTCCCCTTCATTGAAGACATATCTTATATCTGGAACTTCATCATTAACTGAATCAATTATTGTTATTACTTGCTGACTTTCATCTATTCCATTGAGTGCAAGTGGATGAAAAATTTCTTTAATTTCCTTTATTGTTGTATTTCTTAAAAATGAATTATTAAAAAAATTGTTTACTTTATTTTTTATAAATACATTATCACCATCACCATGATTTTGATAAAAACTTGAAATTCTATCTAATTCTTCAATATTAAAAGCTAAATCATTTATTTTAGCAAACCACTCTTTTCTAATATTATAAGGGAGATACTTCTTTAAAAATTCATAATATTCAATAGAGCCCAACGAACATAAATAACCATTGTTTGGCTTTTCTATGGTTTTTGAAAGATATCTAATCATATCTTCACGAGGATTAACTCTTAACTCTAAAAATATATCCCAGATATTTAAAAAAATTAATCGGTAATAACCATAGTCATTCCAATTAGAGTCTTCCACCTCCATAGCATCCTCAAAATCATCAAGAGATTTAAAAGAAACTATATTCTGTATAATTTTCTCAACTCGTTTTTGTTCTTGATCATCTTTATCTCCCAAACAATAATTAATTAAATATAAATTATTATTTTCTAAAGTTATCTCTGTATAATCTTTACAATTTTTATCTCCTTTAAGCTCATTCAAATTAAGTGTTACAGGTAGTTGATTGTCTAGATTCTTAGCCTCAAACAATACAAAATAATTATTACCATCTATATTAATAGATTGTATAGCAATTTTTTTTGATTTTGATTTTGAATTATTAAAAAAATCCCAATGCGTTGAAAAATAATCTAAATATAATTGTCCACCCTCTTGTTTATGTATTGTACTTCTTACGTTCCAACATATTTCTTTAAACTCGTTAGTAATACTATGAATAAATTCATAATTATTCATAATTTCCCCTCCAAATAATTAAATATTTTAGTTTATTATAACCAATAAATGAAACCGTGTACACATTCATCCTAACTTTCTTGTTGAAAACACAGAACCCTTGCAACTTCCTGCAAGGGTTCCTTCTTTTTCTATTCACTTTTTCTAAAGCACTCTCCCCTAATTCGTCCCGATACTCATCGTTTCTGGTAAGGTACTGCCTCCGTCGATGACAATTTGGCTTCCTGTGAGGTAGCTAGCTTCGTCACTTCCAAGGAAGGCAAAGAGTTCGCCGACTTCGAGTGGATCTGCCAAGCGTTTCATTGGCACACCTACTGCGATGTCTTGGATGGCACTTTCTGGGTTGTCTGGGTTGGATTCAATGGCCATCTTTTCAACCATTGGTGTACGCGCATATCCTAGTTGTGAGCAGTTCACGCGGATATGACGGTCTGCGTATTCCACGGCCAAGCATTTCGTTAAACCAACGAGCGCTGCTTTTGTCATAGCATAGGCAGCTTCTCCGGCATCGGCTACGATATCCCCTGTCACAGATGACGCAATAACGATGCTACCACCGCCTTGTTCGAGCATATAAGGGATGACGGCTTGACAGCTATTCCATACGCCCTTGATATTCACATCGATATGGAAGTCGCGCATTTCGTCACTCATTTCTTCAAATGGAGCTAAGCGACAAACCCCAGCGTTGCAACAAGCCACATTCACTTCCCCAAAGGCGTCTTTTGCCTTCTTGACAGCTTCTTTCATATGGTCTTTATTGGAGACGTCTCCGACATAAGTGACGATTTGTGCGCCATAGGTTTCTCTTAATTCTTTAGCCGTTTCTTCGACTTCTGGTAATAAGTCGACAAGGCACATCTTCGCGCCGTATTTGGCATAGACCGTTGCAATTCCCTTTCCGAGTCCAACGGCTGCTCCAGTGATGAGTGCTACTTTCCCTTCTAATTTTTTCATGGTTTTCTCTCCCTTCTTTGAACTTTTATACACCTCCAGTGTACCCTTTTGAAAACGGTTTATCAATCTTATTTTCTATTCTTTTAAGTTTTATTCCTAACCTTGTTTGTTTTCTAGAAATGACCTCCTTTTATTTTGCAATTCACTTCTATTTTCAATACGATAGTGTCAAAGAAATCTAGGAGGTGAACAGATGGCAAAGTCTGAAATCCATACGCTACAAATTGACTCCAATCTAAAAGAAAAAGCAGAAGCCCTATTTTCAAGCTTGGGGTTGACTCTAGAAGAAGCAGTCACTCTCTTTTTAGAGGCATCCATCCTACATGGAGGCTTCCCTTTTCCAGTTGAACAGCCTCGTTATAATCACGAAACAGAACTAGCCTTAGAAGAAGCTCGTGACATTCTTTCTGGAAAGATTCAACACTCTTCTACTTCTGTTGACGACCTATTTAAAGACTAACTCTCAGTATCCAGTCACTCCTCGGAGTGGCTTTTTTTACACAAAAAAATCGCCTTCGAGAAGGCGTGCCTTCCGTCCAGCGATGGTTTTGTGTTATTTAGTTATTCTTGCCCTTTAACTTCAGGCGTTGCGACATCCTCACCAAACCACTTCTGGCTAATTTGTTGGAAGATGCCCTCTTGATAGAGTTCCTTGAAGGCTTGGTTTAGCGCTTCTAGGAGCTTCTTGTCGGCAGGCCGTACCCCTACCGCAAAGGACTCACTCTCGAATCCTGAAGGAATGGTGTCGTACTCGTCGGCAATGCCTTCTGTTTTGAGGTAGTAGTCCGCATATACTCGGTCGATGAGTAAGGCGTCGATACGGTCATTCTTCAAGTCGATAATGGCCTCGTTCACGCTTTGGTATTGGTCGGCGTCTCCGCCTTTGACACGGTTCTTCAAGACTTCTGGATGTTCTTCAAAATCCAACATCCCAGAAGATCCGTTTTGTGCGCCAAGGACTTTCCCCGCCATATCTTCTACCGAGTGAATGCCACTTGTTTTCTTCACGACTAAGATTTGCGTATTTTGCATATAGGGAATCGTGAAGGCGACTTTCTCGCGGCGTTCATCTGTGGCCGAATACCCATTCCAGATAGCGTCAATCGTGCCGTTTTGTAGCTCCGTTTCCTTCATATCCCAGTCAATCGGTTGGAAGTGAACCGTGATGCCCAGTTTCTTCGACACGTACTTGGCGAGTTCGATATCAAAGCCGGCATAGTTCCCATTCTTCTCCTCAAAGCCCATCGGAACAAAGGTATTATCGAAACCGACCGTGATGCTCTTTTGTTGTTGGTATTTATCCCAGTTATCGACTGTTGGATTGCTTGCGAGTTGCGTACAGCCTGCAAGACTCATGACCGCCACTCCTACAAGCACCAAAAGTCCTAGGATTCCTTTTCGTTTCTTCATAGCGGCCTCCTATTTTGGTTCAAACGTCAATAATTCGTCCGCGATATTCTCGGCAAAGGTTAAATCGTGGGTCACGACGATTTGCGTCATTCCGAGTTCTTTGTTTTGGAGGATTAACTTCTCTACTTCTAAGCGAAGGGCTGGGTCTAGCGCTGACGTTGGTTCGTCGTAGCCGATGATTTCAGGGTCAATCATCATCGCACGTGCCAAGGCCACCCGTTGTTTTTGCCCTCCTGAGAGTGAATACGGAAAGGCGCCTTCATGCCCTTCTAGGCCGAGGCGTTCTAATAGTGCGCGTGCCTTCTTGTCGGCTTCAACTTGGGACATGCCATTCATCTTCACCGGTGAAATCGTTAAGTTTTCTAACACGGATAAATGTGGGAATAATTGGAAGTCTTGGAACACGAATCCAAGCAATTGGCGCTTCGAGAGTTCGTCGAGCGCGAGGGATTCGCCGTTATAGAACACTTCCCCAGAGTCGATTTTTTCAAGGCCTGCTAACATACGAAGCAAGGTTGTTTTCCCGCCTCCGGAAGGTCCGACGATGGCCAAGATTTTTCCTTCGTGAATGGTTAAGTTGAAATCGGACAAGATTTGTTTATCGCCGAATCGTTTACTAATATTGCGTAATTCTAACATCTGCTTGTCCTCCTATTTATAATAACTAAATTTCTTTTCAATGCGTTTCGCCACAAGCGTCACAATTCCGATAACAATCAGGTAAATCGCCCCTGCTAGAAACATCGGAACGAGGCTGGCGTCGCGGTTGGCTGCGGTACGGCTGGCTAGAATCAGGTCTGAGATTCCAAGCGCGTATACAAGAGACGTATCTTTGACAAGGCTCATGATTTCATTGAAGACACTTGGCAAGACAATCTTCGTCACTTGTGGAAGAACGATATAGCGAATTGTTGCTCCTGGCGTGAATTTCAACACTTTCGCCGCCTCATACTGCCCTTTTGGAATCGTATCGATCCCTCCGCGGAAAATCTCCGCAAAGTACGCCGCATAGTTGAGCGTGAAGGCAATGAGCGCTGCCGGTAGTCGGTCTAGACGAATGCCGACACTTGGCAAGACGTAATAAATAAAAATGAGTTGTAATAACAGAGGCGTCCCTCGCATCACCCAGATGTAGATGTGGATGAACCAGTTGAGTGGCTTCCATTTCAGTTGCATCGCAAAGGCAATGAGAATGCCCAGCGGAATCGAGAAGATGAGCACGAGTGCGAACACTTCTAATGTCGTCACTGCTCCGTGTAATAAGCTTGGTAAAATTTCGAGTGAATAAGACAAATTCAGGACCTCCGTCTGTTGTTTGATGCTTTATAGTATAGCACAATCCATTTATTAAAAAAAGATTAAAGTTGGAAGAGGACGTTCTCATTTTCATTTTTTCAGTTCTTTCAAAACAAGCAAAAACCGCAACTGGATTCGCTCCAATTGCGGTTCGCTTTGTTATTCAATAATGCCTTGTTCTTTTTTACGACGTTCTTTGATTAAGTCTTTCACCGAAATCAAGACAACGGCAGCTAGAATCATCGCCATGCCGACAAAGTCAATCGCGAAGAATTGCTCGTTCATGATCAGGAAGGCGAAGAACACCGCAGAAATCGGTTCGACGGCAGCAATCAAACTACTCTTCACCGGCCCGATATAGCTCGTTCCTTTTAAAAACATCGTGTACGAAATAATCGTTCCAATGAGGATAATGCCTACGAGCGAAGCAATGATATCCGGGCTATATGTGATATCCAGCGTTGTCAGACCGCTCATCGGGAATAGAATCACCCCAGCAATGACCATCCCTACTCCAATCACGGTTAGACTCCCGTACTCTTGAATGAGTTTAATCGGAAGCATGATGTAGATGGCATACGTAAATCCGCTAAAAATTCCCCAGAAGAGCCCGAGTGGCGTGACGCTCAGTTGATTGAGTTGCCCATGTGTGGCAATGATGAACGTTCCCAGAATTGCTAGGACAATCGACATCACTTCAGACGCAGTCGGTGTCGTGCGATTTTTCAAGCACATGTACACCAGAATAATCACTGGGCAGAGATACTGCAAGACGGTCGCGGTACCGGCATTACTGAGGTGAATCGCCTCAAGGTAAGTAAACTGGTTCATGAAGAGTCCGATAAACGCAAAGAGCGTAATCTTGGCGTAGTTCTTCTTTTCCTTGAAGAAGGCGACGAGTTGCCCCCGGGAGAACGCGTAGCTCATCGCAAGAAGACACACCCCAGAGATAACGAGACGTAGGTCGGTCAAGGCAAGCACACCCATCCCGTGTGCCATCAAGTATTGACCACATGCGCCACTCATCCCCCAGGCAATCCCGGCAAAGAGCGTCATCAAGGTTCCTTTTAATAGTTGTTGTTTTGGTTGGTTTTGTTGTACTGTCTTTTTCATACCACCGATTATAGCACAATCCGCCCTCTTCCTGTACCTCCATTTCCTGGAAAATGGAATTATTATGATTTCACGGAATTACATGATTTAGTTTGCCCTCAAGAGATTCATTTGTTGCAGTCGCATTTCACCCTTGTGACGAAACTGTGAAATTTATCGTAGGAAATTGCGCGCTTAACTTATTTTTGGTACACTTATAAAGGAAAAATTTATACAAGGAGGTTTTTATGAAACTTACAGGTAAAGTCACGCTCTTAACGGCTGCCCTCTTCGCCCTTTCGGCACATGCGGTTGCTGCAGAGACGACACAAACTGAAACGACAGTTCAACCGACGACTGCAGAAGTCACAACGGTTCAACCAACGACAGAAACGACAACGACTGCGGAAGGAACTCTTCCGAAAGATTCTAAGAACGACGTCGATATTCATGTGTATAAGCCAGGTGAAGAACCAAAATACACTGGTCTTTACAAAGCTGACGGCGAAACGTACTACCAAGTGGACAGTAAGCCAATCACGAATACGTGGAAATGGCACGGTGGACGCTGGTATTACTTTGGCGCTGACGGAAAGATGTTGAAATCAACTGTTACTCCAGATGGCTATCTTGTGGACATCGAAGGAATGCTCGTTAGTCCTGGCTGGAGCTACCAAGGTGGTAAATGGTACTATGCCCTATCTGGTGGAAAAGTATTCCGTGGCGACTGGAAGAAAATCGGTGGCGTTTGGTACGCATTCCACGATAATGGTGTGATGTACTCTCACGAATGGAGCGGCAGCTATTTCTTAAAAGATAGCGGTGCGATGGCCGATAACGAATGGGTTTTCGACAGAAACTACAATAGCTGGTTCTATATTAAGCCAGGTGGTACTTACGCAAGCCGTCAGTGGAAAGGCGACTACTACTTGAAGGCTGGCGGATATATGGCCCAGAGCGAATTCATTTACGATCCAAATTACAAAGCAACGTACTATTTAAAAGAAGATGGAACCTATGTTAAAAATCAATGGCTTCAAATCAAAGGTAAATGGTACCACTTCCGTAAGTATGGAGAACTCGATACAAATAAATGGATTGGTTCTTACTATGTGAAGGCTGACGGAATGATGGCTGAAAACGAATGGATTTACGATTCGAACTACGGTGGTAAATTCTATCTTCAAGCTGACGGTGTCTATGCTCGAAACATCGTTACCATCGATGGCAAAAAGCATGCCTTCCAAGAAAATGGTTTATGGATTGGAGAAGTTCCTGCTCCGGTCAACTACGGAAACTACAAAAACGTGGTCTTCCTTGACCCAGGTCATGGCGGACGTGACCCAGGTGCAGTTTACAACGGACTTCGCGAAAAAGATTTAAACATGTCGATTTACCGTAAACTTAGAAGCGAGCTCGAAAAACTTGGCTACACTGTTTTAACATCACGCGACTCAGATGTGTATGTGGACTATGTTACTGAACGTTCTGAAATGGTGAACAAGACGGATGCGGATGTATTTATCAGTATCCACTTCAACGCAACAGGCGTTCCTGGGGCAAACCGTAGCGGTGTGGAAACATACATCTACGAACCAGACGACGACATTAAACCTCGTATTAATAAAGTGGCTCATGACAACCCTGTTCGTCTCAGCGAAAGCAAACGTCTAGCCGAAAACATTCATAACTCAGTTGTGTCTGTTGCTGGTGCAAACGACCGCGGTGTTCACGGCTCTAACTACGCTGTTCTTCGTGAAACAGTTAAACCAGCCGTTCTAATAGAACTTGGGTACATGGATAGCCCTGAATACAAGAAGATTAGCGATGATAAATACCAAAACAAACTCGTTGAAGGGCTTGTTAAAGGTCTTCTCAACTTCTATAAGACAGCTAAATAAATAACTTTAAAGTAAAAGGTTGGCACTCGTTGCCAGCCTTTCTTTTTTATGCGTTCCCTTCTTCTTCATAGTTCTTCGCTCAAAATTTCACTTTATAATTATTCCATTTAATGATAAAATGAAGACAACCAACTTTAGGAGGCACGTTTATGTTTTATAAGATTAAGAAGATGATTTTAGGATTCTTGGCCTTTGCCGCTCTACTCCTTATCGCAGGTTGTCAGACATCTACACAGCAAGGACCTAAAGCTCCACAAGATTTGACGAAAAACCCACAAGGAACGTGGTTATGGACAGAGCAACAATCGACGTTGCAAAAGGTATTCCTTGCAACGAATCTCGAGCCCCGAGCTGCAGCATACATGTTGGATGACTTAGATATTGTAAAAATGACGATGACAATTAAAGACAAAACGGTTGAATTGAAGTATCGTTTTGATTATCTGCGTATTTATGAAGATCAATATAAAGGCCTAGGTCTGAAGACTCCTGATTTCAAAACATACGTACAACAGAAAACAGAAGACTTTAAAGCCTATGTAGCGACACTTCAACATACAAAGATTACAGTAGATGAAGCAAACTACGCTTACGACTATACGCTGACTGGAACCATTGATCCAGATAATCACACCATCACTTTTCCAGAAACTCCAACATTCCTAAGCAAAATTATCTTAGGACCTAATACGAATCCACTAGAGGCCATCACGTATCAGTATTCTGTGGACGGAAAACAAATGACCCTTTCTGCTGAAGGCAAAAATGATAAAGGCTTGAAGCTTGTGATGCGTCTTCGCTTTAACTACACGGAAGAGTCTAAATAGAAGGAGTGAGGAATGATGAAAACGATGAAAAAAATTTCGCTATGGACGATGTCGCTTCTGACTCTTCTATTTGTTGCAGGATGCGCTGAACAACAGCAACAACAAACAACTGCTGAAACCACAACTGAGGCTCCTGCACCAGTCGCTCTTGAAGGTGAATGGCAAGCGATCGACTTTAGAGATACATTAGAACGTACATTTTTATATACTTACAAGGACGCGTATACCCGATTGAAAGTAACAGAGGCTTTCGAAGATGTCTCTCCTACTTTAACCATCGAGGGAACAAAGGTAACTTATACCTACACTGTAGATATGAATAAATACTTCGAGTTCTTTGCTGAAACACATAAAGATGTCGCTAAGGACAAGGCAGAAGCAGCGAAAGTCGTTGCCGCTGTTGCCCAAAAAAATTTTAAAAAGTCTCAAGACTTATCTGGAACTTATAATGATGAAACCTATATCTTCAAAGGGAAACAAGAAGGTGGCGTGTTAGACACAAACGCAAAAACGATTGTCTTCCCGGATGTTCCAAATCTATTTGGAATTCTCCCACTTTATATTTCTTCAACAGAAGTCCCAATTACTTATCATTATGAGGTCAATGGCGATATTCTTACGATGACTGCTGAGAAGGTCTATAAAGAAAATGGAATCCATTTGGTTTATCAAATGAAATTTAAGAAAGTACAGAAATAATTTCTATTAAAATACTTTAGAACCTTTGGTTCGTAATAGTTATGATAACTGCTACACCGGAGTGAGCCTAAGGTCTCACCCCTAGCAAGCTTCAAAGAGCGGGTAAAAGTTGAAAACTTTAACCCGCTCTAATTCATCTTCCTTGTTTTGCACAGTTATCATTACTATTACCCAAAGGTTCTTCGTATTTTAATAGACTTAAAAAATTCTTCCTCACACAATTCTTCTTAATAAACTCAAATACTTCTCCATCTGTGCTAAAGACCTTTACGCTTTTTATCTTGAATAATCAATGGAATGACAAAGCAAGGTGTAATTTCCCTGAAAACCGTTGCAAACTTATAGCAATAAACGTATGATAAAGGCATATACAAGACTCTTTTTAAGGAGGTTCACAATGGGTAGACTTGGCAAGAAATACCTGTTCGCTCTGCTTTCACTTTTTTCAGTATTCGTTATTGCAGGGTGCTCTCAAAGCTCAAATAACTCCGATAGTTCGGCAGCTGCTAAAACAGAAGAAACGAAAATAACAACAGAAATCGAAGGCGAATGGAAACTAACTGACATTCATAATTCAATACAGTCTGTTTATTCTATATACAAATTAAATGTTGATACATTTGGAAAGTTATTAACGACTTTTGACGACTTAGACATGCGCTTGAAAGTTAATGGCGAAAATGTGGAAGTTAGCTACTCTACTGACTTAAATCGTTTTGCAGAAGACTATTATAAAATCTCTAAACAAGATATATCAGTTGAAGCTTTTAAGGAAAAACTATTTCCAAAAATTAAAGAATTAGCAGACCCTTACAAGACAAACAAAGTCACTACAGATACAACAACGGGCGCCTTTACTTTCTACGCCCCAGGGACTGTCAATTCTAAAGATAAAACACTGACATTCGAAGAACCGTTAAACTTCATTATGTACTTCCCTGTGACATTCACTGAGGCATATGATCCAGTCACGTATAAATACGAATTAAAAGACAATCTACTAATTATCTCTATGGATGGTACCGAAAAAGAAACACAGCTACCGGCTCATGTGGAATTAAAATTCGAACGTGTCACTGGTTCAGAAAACAATACGAAAGAACCAACTTCTAAACAGACAGTTTCTTTAGATGGAAAATGGGAACTGATGAATACTAGAGAAGCCTTACTACGGGGGCTCTTCTATCGTGTGAATATAAAAAATAAAAAAGCTTTCCAATTAATTTACTTGAATGCGTTAAAGGATTTAAAACCAACCTTAACGATTTCTGGAAATACCGCTACTTATGACGTTTTGGTTAATCTAACAGACGCCTATAATGCTGATTACGACTATTATTATCAAACCACTAAGACAGAAAATAAAGATTCAAGAGAAAAATACATTAATTTCTACTTTAATCGACTTAAAACAGATTTATCAGTAAGTTTGAACTCTAAAATTGAAATTGATGAGGCAACTTATAGTGTCCATACTGTGGTACCAAATGGAAAGGTGGATACGAATAATAAAACCATCACTTTTCCAAATCCAATGGCTATTGCAGATTTCGTCATTTTTTCAGAAGCCTCTCAAGCATATTTAGAAACAACTTATCACTACTCATTAGACGGTGATATCTTGACAATTACTTATGAAAAACCAAATTCTAGCAAAATCTATAATATTTACTACGAATTGAAATTCAAGAAAGTTCAAAACTGATTTCTATTAAAATACTTTTAGAACCTTTGGTTCGTAATAGTTATGATAACTGCTACACCGGGTTGAGCCTCAGGTCTCAACCCTAGCAAGCTTCAAAGAGCGGGTAAAAGTTGAAAACTTTAACCCGCTCTTTGAAGCTTGCTTGTTTTGAGCGGTTATCATACCTATTACCCAAAGGTTCTTCGTATTTTAATAGACTTAAAGAATTCTTCCTTACACAATTCTTCTTAAGAATCTCAAATACTGCTCCATCTGTGCTGAAGACTTTTCCTCTTTTCGTTATGCCCACTGTTCAAACGACACTCGCTCAAAGTTTCACTTTATAATCATTCCAGTTAATGATAAAATGTAAGTAACAACTTTTAGGAGGTAACTCTATGTTTTGTAAGACAAAGAAGATGCTTTTCGGATTCTTGGCGTTCGCTACTCTACTCTTCGTTGCAGGGTGCCAGAGCCAAACGACCGATTCTAAAGCACAAAATACATCCCCACAGGAATCCTGGGAATGGACTGAACAACCTTTAACGATGCAGAAGATTCTCTTGGCTATGAATATCAATAAATTTGTTGCTGCATATGTAGTAGAAGACTTCAACGACGTAAAAATGACGCTAGATATTAATGAGAATACGGTCGAATTGAAGTACCATCTTAAAGTGAAAAAAATTTATGAGGATCAATACAAGGGCCTACAACTGAAATCACCTGATATGGATACTTATGTAAAAAATAATTTTGAGTCGTTCAAAGAGGCTGTTAAGAAATATCAGCATGCACAGGTTACAACAGACGATGCAAACTTGGCCTATGACTACTCTTTAAAAGGTGAAATCGACAAGGAAAAACATACGATCACCTTCCCTGAAACACCGACTTTCTTAAAGGCACTTGTTATGGGGATTGGCAATGATCCATTGAAACCTATTACTTTTAACTACACAGTGGATGGCAATCAAATGACGCTCTTTATTGAAGGCGATATTCAAGAAGGCTATCCTCGAGAAATGCGTATTCGTTTCAATCGATTAGGCGGACAATAAGAAAGGAGTGGCAAACATGAAAAAATTTACTTTATGGATGGTTTCCCTCTTCTCTCTACTGTTCATTGCAGGATGTGGAAACGAACAACAACAAGTACAACAAACACAAAGTCAAACTCCAACTACAGAAGCTCCAAAACCTGCTTCTGTTGATGTGGAAGGAACGTGGCAAGCTGTCGACTTTAGAGATACTCTTGAGAAGGTATTTCTACTCCAATACGACGATGCGGCCAGTCGCTTAAAGGCAACAGAGGCCCTTAAAGACGTCGTTCCAGTCCTCAAGATTCAAGGAAATAAGGTTACATTTGAATACACCGCAAACATGTCAAAATTCTTGGATGCGTATGGGGATGTGATTGGCAAAAAACAATTTAGCTACAAAGAAAATGCGATTAACTATATTGTTGGTCTAGCAAAAACAACATATGGGAATCTCAAATACCATACGGTTGACTGGAATGAACAAACATCAACGATTAAATCTGTGTTGAAAGATGGCGTTCTAGATACAAAAAACAAAACGATTACCTTCCCGGAAGTTCCAAATATTTTTGCAGTCATCCCACTGTATATTACCGATCAAGAAAAACCGATAAAGTATCAATATGAGATTGTAGGTGATACGTTGACGATAAAGGCGGAGCGTACACTGAAAGAGGAAAACTTGCATCTGGTGTACCAAATGAAGTTCAAGAAAGTTCAAAACTAACTCACTACCCCTTTGAGATTTTCTCAAGGGGTTTTTGCGTGCAAAAAAATATAGAATTAATGCTCTATTAAAATACTTCGGTCCGATATAGTCATGATAACTGCTACACCGGGTTGAGCCTTTAGTCTCAACCCTAGCAAGCTTCAAAGAGCGGGTAAAAGTTGAAAACTTTAACCCGCTCTATTTCACATTGCTTGTTTTGCGCGGTTATCATGACTATACCCCGAAGCTCTTTCGTATTTTAATAGAAGCTGAAAGCTATGTTACACAGAAAAGTCCTTGAAAATCTCAAAAGTTTAGTGACCCCGCCAAATAAGACTACTCCTCTTCTCATATTGAATAATCGGTGAAATTACTGGGCAAGCTTGTAAAATTCGTAAAACCCGTTGCAAACAAAAAATGTAAACGCTATAATTTAATCATATTAGAATCACTCTATTAAGGAGGTCTAACAATGTTTAGACATAGTAAAAAAATCATTCTTACTCTACTGACTCTCTTCTCAGTTTTGGTCATCGCTGGCTGCTCTCAGGGCTCAAACAACTCTGAAAGTTCACCAGCTGCTACAACAGAAGTACCGAAGAAAGTAAACGATATTGAGGGTGAATGGAAACTAACGGACATTCGTAATTCAATCCAATCTATTTACTCTTTATTCGAAATGGATGAAATACAATTCGGATACTTTTTAACAATTTTTGACGACTTAGACATGCGTTTGAAGGTAAACGGTGACAAGGTTGAGGTCAGCTACTCTACTGACTTAAATAATTTCTCAAACAATCTTTATAAAGGAACTAATAAAAAAGATTCTGCTGAAGTTTTCAAAACAAACCTATTTAAACGTACTAAAGAATTGGCAGATAAATACAAGACAAATAAAGCCACATTGGATGTGACAACGGGCGCCTTTAGTTTCTATGCTCCTGGAACCATAAATGATACAGATAAAACTATGTCATTCCAAGAGCCGTTAAACTTTAACATGAGCTTTCCTATGACATTGACGGAGACATATGACCCAATTACATATAAATATGAATTGAAAGATAATCTTCTTCTCGTTTCCTTGGATGGTACTGATTCTGAAACTCAGCAACCCGTTCATGCAGAATTAAGATTCGAACGTGTCACTGGTTCAGAAAATAATACGTCAGCAACAACTACAAATGAGACAGCTTCTTTAGACGGAAAATGGGAACTTATAAATTCTGGTGATGCCTTCTTACGTGGGCTTTCCTATCGCCTTCATTCTCAATATGAAAGAAAACTGCTTCTACAAGTTTACTGGAATACGTTAAAGGATTTAAAGCCAACGATAACAATTTCTGGAAATAAGGCTACTTATGAGGGTTCGGTTAATCTAACAGACGCCTATAATAGCATCTACGAATATCATAAAAAAAATGCTAAAATAAAACTAGAGCCAAAAGAAGAGTACATACGTACGTACTACTTTAATAGTATGATTAAAACACATTTAAGTGCGAGTAAATATTCTAAAATTGATATTGATGAGGCAAACTACACTGTCCATACTGTAATCCCAGATGGAATAGTTGATACAAGCAGAAAAACAATTACTTTCGATAATCCAATGGCTATTTCGGATCTTGTCATTTTTTCAAACTTTTCTATAGCAATTTTGGATACAACTTATAACTACACAATAGACGGCGATATTTTAACCCTTACCTATGAAAGACATGAAACTGGCCAAAGATTTAATATTTACTATGAATTGAAGTTTAAGAAGGTTCAAAACTAATTTATTAAGTACACTATTAAAATACTCAAGAACCTTTGGTTCGTAATAGTTATGATAACTGCTACACCGGGGTGAGCCAAAGGTCTCACCCCTAGCAAGCTTCAAAGAGCGGGTAAAAGTTGGAAACTTTAACCCGCTCTATTTCACATTGCTTGTTTGTCGCGGTTATCATTACTATTACCCAAAGGTTCTTCGTATTTTAATAGACTTAAGGGACTGAACTTCACTTAATATTCCTTAAGAATCTCAAATACTGCTCCATCCGTGCAGAAGACTTTTACGCTTCTCATTTTGAATAATCAGTGAAATTACGGGGCAACATTGTAAAATTCGTGAAAACCGTTGCAAACTTCAACTGTAACCTTTATAATATAAGCATATTAGAATTACTCTATTTAAGGAGGTCTAACAATGTTTAGACATTATAAGAAATTATTTTTAGCATTTGTTGCTCTATGCTCAGTCTTCGTACTGGCTTCTTGTTCCCAAGACCAAAGCAGCTCTCAAAATGCCGCTCAAACAGAAGCACCAAAAGTGGAAACAATTGATGGTGATTGGGAATTGGTCGATGTAGTCGATGCTTTTTCGTATTCCATCGGAGCCTATACTCTCTATGGATTAAACTTTGGACGATTGCTAGAATCTGTCAAAGACTTCAAAATGGACATGAAGATTGAAAACAATACAGCAACGATTAAATACGATTATAACATTGATAACTTTATTAAAGCTTTCTCCACTTTCTCAAAAGACGCTAAAGGAAAGCCTGAAGAAGAATTCAAAAAACTCCAATATGACTCTCATGAAAACCTCGCAGCCGACTTTAAGAAATACAAAGTCAGCATGAATAAAGAAACAGGTGTATTTAGCTACGAAGCAACGGGTTCTATTGATCAAGATGCCAAAACTATGACCTTTGATGAAGGAATTTCAGTAGCAAACTCATTCTTCTTCTCATTTGGTGAAAACCGCATTTCGCCAAACACATATCATTACGAACTAAAAGATGACATGCTTTACGTAACGATTGACGGAAAATCGAAAAAGGATAATCTTCCAGTTCACTATGAACTACACTTCAAACGTAAAGGTAGCACTACTCAAAAAGATCCAGTTCCAATTGAAGGAAAATGGCAAGCCATTGACTTCAGACCAGCTCTTCAACGTAGCTTAGCCTATAAAGATTTCAAAAATGATGATTCGGCTATCAAGTTGATTTATCCTGAAGCATGGAAAGATTTAAAACCAACGTTAAACATTACAGGTACATCTGTTGAATTCGACTATACTGTATCTCTAGCAGATGGTTTTGGAATGTTCTACGATTACTTAAAACAAAAAGACGGATCTAAGGTAACGCAAACAAAAGACGAATATATTAAAAATCAATTTACTAAATTATCAGTCAATCTACAATCTGGTGCTAAAGACTACCCAAATACAACTTATGAATTTGATAAAGAAAATAACACGATTCATTCTGTATTGAAAAATGGTAAATTAGATACAGCAAACCAAACGATTGTCTTCCCAGAAGCAATCAATATTGTGCAGCTTGCAATCCTATCTATTGGACCTGCCAATAAAGAAACGACGTATAAATACTCGATTGATGGAGATATTTTAACATTGACGATTGAGCAACGCGATGGCAATAATAATCTAAATACGGTTATGTCTGCCAAATTCAAAAAAGTAGCGGAATAATCTCTTCGCTAGGAACATTTTCCCAGACAGCTCTAAAAAAGAATGTAGTATTACTACATTCTTTTTTATGTCCTAATAGTTATTTTTTTAAATAGAGGCAGAACCGTAAAGTGTGTTTATCCGAATCTCCATCCAAGCTAGTCCAATAAATGAAGAGCTGATTGGCTCCTTCTTCTCCTGTTGAATAATGGTGAGGTGACGGAAGAAAATGGTAATTTTTGTGAAAACCCTTGTAAAATAAAAATATTAGAAGTATAATATAAGCATAATACAACAATCTGTTTGAAGGAGGTCTAACAATGATTAGACAAACTAAGAAACTGTTTCTTGGTCTCTTCTCTCTTGGCGCAATTTTTGTGATTGCTGGATGTGGACAGAACCAAGCTTCAGACCAAAATGCCAATAACGCGCAACAAGCGCAAGCACAACAAGAACAAAAAGATACAAATAATATTGCTGGTGAATGGGAATCCGTATTTGAGCTTGAATCGATTCAAACAGCTTTTTCCCCATTTGATATGAACTCTTATACATTTAAAAAATTTATTGAAGCCTTTAAAGATTTCAAGATGAAATTCTCCGTTGATGGCACAAACGTTAAGCTAAGCTATCAATATGACTCGAAGAAATTTGCCAAAGCTTACTACGATATTTCTAAGGATAAGAAAAAAATGACAGAAGACGCATTTGTTAGCCGTTATATTAACGGACAAACAGAGTTCGTGCAAAACTTCAAGAAATATAAAGCGTCAATGGATACATCAACTGGAACTTACAGCTATGAAGCTACAGGAACGGTTGACGAAAGTGCGAAGACTGTCACATTCGACGAAGGGCTCATCATTCTTGACTCTTTCCCTCTAACGACAGCGGGTAAAGATCATAGATTCGATCCAGCAACTTACAACTATGAAGTAAAAAACGGCATCTTGACCATCTACGCCGATATGAAGACGAAGGATAATCTTCCTGTTCATTTTGAACTGACTTTCAAACGCGTACCAAGTGCAGAAAAGAAATAGAAAGGAGATGCGACCATGTTTAAACAATACTTAAAACCATTATTCATTGCTGGCTGCTCTCTTTTAATGCTTGCCGGCTGCGGAAACCAAACTGCTACTACAACAACTACAACAACTGCTCCTTCCAATCCACTGGAAGGAAAATGGGAACAAATCGACTTCAGAAGTACTCTCGAACGTAGCTTAGGATATGAGGAGTTTTCGAGTCGACTTCCACGCCGACTCATCTACTCTGATGCCTTCAAGGACGTGACGCCGACACTAACGATTACAGGGGATTCTGCCGTATACGATCTTACAGCAACGACCAATGTGGCTGTCGGCAACTTCTATGACTACGCGAAGGCTCAAAAGTTAACAAGTGTCCAAGGAACCAAAGAACAATATATTAAAAATCAGTATGACGATTTGAAAAAAAACCTGGAAACTTATAACAAACATAATCTCCCCCTCAGCTTTGAGTTCAATGATGAAAAATATGAAATCCATCAAACCTTAAAAGATATTACCATTAATGAGAGTGCTGGTACGTTTGAATTCAAGAACGCACCAATGTTCATTGATTTAGTAACATTCTCGAGTGGGAAATTCGTATATCCAGTGACCTATAAATATACCCTTGAAGATGGAATATTAACACTGTCACTCGAACAAAAACAAGACCTTGACAATGGAGATTCAGTTACTCTCTACTACACAATGCATTTCAAAAAAGTAGCGGAATAATCTCTTCACCAGGATGACTTACTTAGACATAAAAAAAGAATGTAGTTTCACTACATTCTTTTTTTATGTCCTTTCATCACTTTAAATTATTCCGTAGAATGATTTGCGATTTTTGTCACAAAGAGTTACGATATAATAATAAGAACAACTTTTAGGAGGTCCTTTTATGAAAAACTGGACTAAAAAATATTGGCTAGGTACGTTAACATTTTTATGTGCTCTCCTATTTGCAGGATGCAGTACCGCAACAACAACCAGCCAGACGACTACACAAGAAACAACTGTTGAAAAAACGGCTACACTCGATGGCACTTGGGAATTAACCGATGTGAAGACCACTCTAAGAAAATCATTTGTCCTAAGAGGTGCTGACCCAACGCAGTACGCTTATGCAATTGATGATTTAGCTGACTGGAAACCGCAACTCGTCATTTCAGGAAATGAAGCTGAATTTAAATACAGCTATAACTTCACAAAATATTTCGAGAATCTATACGAACATATTTATAAAAATGCTTTCCCAGATAAATCCGAATTCAAGTCTGTTTTATATGAGGGTTATGAAAAAATACTTCCAGCTTTAAAAGTCACTCAAATCAAGATGGACAAAGAAACAAATCAATTTGATTTTTCTCTGCCTGAAGGTGCTGTAGATACAAGTAACAAAACGATTGCTTTTAAAGAAACTCCAATTCTTCTCATGACATTTTCATTAGGAATCACCATGCAACCTGCTCGTCCAATCACCTATCAATACGAATTAGATGGGGATACCCTCGTAGTCAGCGCTAGAGGCAATAACGAGCGAGGCGTTTTAGCAACCATGAAAATGACATTCAAGAAAGTAACAGAATAGAAAGGAGCCTTCACATGTATCAATCAATAACAAAAAAATTAACGCTGTGGGTAGCTTTCCTTTCACTACTACTTCTAGCAGGTTGTGCAGGAAAACAAGAAGAAACTACTGTAGCACAGTCTGAAGCGACAACCGAAACTGCCAAACAGGAAGTCTCTTTAGATGGAAAATGGAAGATTTATAATCTGCGTGAAAGTCTAGAAAGTATTCTAATATACACTAATCCGGTTGATCAATTAGACGGATTGCTAATTATGCTAATCGGTGCTGAAAAAACAACGATTGCTTCTGAAATTACGATTAATGGTAATACTGCTGAATATCATGGTGCCTATGATATGAATATTAGCTTTGAAGCGTACTATGATACTGAGTTTAAAGATCAAAATATTTCAAAAGAAGAAGGACTCAAACGATATCAAAGCTACGTTGAAATTCTTTTCAAAAAATTCCCTGATGCAGTCGGTGGTCTTTCAGAGGATAAGCAGACCCTCGATGGAACGATTAAAAACGGGAAAGTGGATACTCAAGCAAAAACCATTACTTTCACTGCCCCAATTTTCTTTGCAGGTGACATACGAGCAACAACTTCTGTTCTCAGCGACAAACCTGTCACATATTCATATTCAATCGAAAATGATATTCTAACGTTAACACTCAGTGGAAATGACGAAATTTATAATCTTCCAGAAACAATTGTCCTTCAGTTCCAAAAAGTTCAAGAATAAGAAAAAGGAATCAAGCAGCCGCTTGATTCCTTTTTCATTCATTACCTAAATACCAGATATTTATTAAAATATTATCGGACCTTTGGTTCGTTATAGTAATGATAACTGCTACATCGGTCTGAGCCTGAGGTCTCAGCCCTAGCAAGCTTCAAAGAGCGGGTAAAAGTTGTAACTTTAACCCGCTCTAATTCACATTGCTTGTTTGTCACGGTTATCATTACCATAACCCAAAGTTCCTTCATATTTTAATAAACATCAATATCCACTAATACTAAGAATCACTACTGTTTATGCTGCTCATTAAAAGGATTACAGTACGGAAAATTGTCCTTATGCACTGCTCCATCAAAGCTAGTCTAATAAACAAAGATATGATTGGACTCTGAAGTAGTAATAATACAACTCCAAAGGATTCTGAAGAATTTAACAAAACCCATTTTTTTCTTTAACAACCCTTCACTTTGTAAGAAGTTGCGAGCGACGTTTTCTGCGGACTTCCCTTCTATTCCCCCTTTAAAACGGAGGCAGAACAAGAAAAGCTTCTTATCCAGTCATGTAGTCGCGTTGAAGACAACCACAAAACCGTTCTCGCAACTTCAAAATGAATGGCTCTAAAAATATACGTTAAAATACAAAAGAATCCTTGGATTTTATAGTAATAAGAATAGCGATTGTAACCAAAGTGAATTAGAAAGAGTTGGAGATTCTCTCCTACTCTTTCTTTGAAGCTTGGTAGGCGTGAGACCAAGGCTCACGCAGGTACAGCTATTCTATTTACTATAAATAAATCCAAAGGATTCTGAGGGATTTTAACAAATCCCATTTTTTATTTCTTTAACAGCCCTTCACTTTGCAAGAAGTTACGTGCAACTGTTTCAGCAGACTTGCCCTCTACTCCCACTTCATAGTTCATGCGACTCATCTGTTCCGCCGTAATCTTTCCAGCTAAGACATTAAGTACGCCTTCCAATTCCGGATGCTGTTTCAACAACGCTTCTTTCATTAAAGGTGCGCCTTGGTAAGGTGGGAATAATTGCTTGTCGTCTTCTAGCACCACAAGGTCATAACGCGTGATTTCTGCGTCCGTTGAATACGCGTCGGTGATTTGAATGTCACCCGATTGAATCGCTTGGTAGCGAAGGCTTGGTTCCATCGTTGCGACGTTGAGGTTCAATCCGTATACCTTTTGAAGGCCGCGGTTTCCGTCATCTCGGTCATTGAATTCAAGTGTGAATCCAGCTTTTAATTGACCTTCGACTTTCTTCAAGTCTGAGATGGTCTTGAGTCCGTATTTTTCAGCGATGGCTCTTGGGACCGCGACGGCATACGTATTTTGGTATTCCATTGGCTTCAAGTATGCCAAATTGTCTTGCTTCAAGATGCCTTCTTTCGCCAATTCGTAGACTTCTTCTGGATCATGCGACACTTTTGGCGCAGGCTTCAACAAGCTTTCCGTAATCGTTCCTGTGAATTCTGGGTAAATGTCGATGTCCCCATTCTTCAAG
>JABZYV010000019.1:0-31341 GCA_015264955.1 Streptococcus sp.
GCATATAGCACTGCGATAAAGAACGCCAAGAATTGTGGCCATCCTTTTTTACGAACGTGAACACTTAACCCTCTCGTCCATTGATATCCAATGAAGAAGTAAGCTAAGAAATGAGCGGCTTTACGAATAAAGAATTCAACAAACTGCGCATATCCTAAAGAAGGAATACTGATGGTTTGTCCTGCATATTCAAATTTGATTTTGGATAATAATTCCGAAAAAGGTTGCATCGGCAGTCCCTTTTGAATCGTAGACACAAGTGACTGATCCTTGTAAGGCATACTTGAACTAATAAAAATTAAAACCATGACTGCAATCGCCAGTGTAATCGCAATGGTTGCTTTTGTTTTCTTGGACATGAAACCTCTCCTTCCTAATGACTTTCTTTATTATGGTCAACTCTACAAGTTTAGTCAAGCGTCTTTCCTATTTCTTAAATTCCATAAAAATTAGATAAAAATGTATATTGACGCATCTTTATGAAAGCGTTACAATTAATGTAACAAATACATTATTGGGAGAGTGTATTATAATGGAACGCTATACTCAAGATTTAAGCTTATTAGTAAAACAGATTCAGCTGCTTGAGGAACAACAGCAGCAACAGAATTACTACAACAATCTCTTCAGCCAGAATCCAAATCCGTACAACAAGTCTTTTGAAGAGATTATCGAGTATTTACTCGGCACAACCGAGTCCACTTTCTTAATCCACCACTTTGAAGATTTCCCGCAAGCGCTGTCCTATGACCAGCAGAAGGAATTCCAGAAACTGCGTCACTATTATTTGCGTCATCAAAACGCCCTTCGCTGTTTCAACAAACCATTTTCCGAAGAATGCCACGCGCTCACTTCTCTGTGGATTAAAGGCATGCGCGGTGACAGCATCATCGATCTCATTCCTCATCTCGATAGCCTGAGAGATTATTTCCACTTACATTACCAGAAACTCCTAGGCCTACCTACCGTCTCCTACAAAGACGTTTTAGCCTTCTCGTTTGGCCCACAAATTACTGAGTTCTATTACACGCTTATCAAAGAGAGCAAAGATTCTTTCTTGCGCCTTTATAACGATTATCTAGAGTCATTCCCGCAAACGTATATTCCTGTGCACTATTTACATTTATCAAAAGAAGAGACGCTGCTCGTTTTAGAGGAGCTGATTACTCTTGCGTCTTCCGTTTTGCCAAAACAAGACTTCTACATTAACTTTGGTCCAAATCCATTTCCTAGTCATTTCCATAATGAACAGACAACTTACTTAAACTTGGGTGTATTCACTGATTTTATGACTGCGCTGCATCAATGCTTAAAGCAACTCGGCAAAGTCTTTCTTCAGGAATACACCCATTCTTTTGTGATAATGCAAAAATCCGATTTCGAACAGCTTCATCTGCACCATTCTATTTTAGAATTTTGTACACTTCTACCGATTTTATCCCAAACCATTTCCAAAGCCATTATTAAAACCATTTATCCGGATAAACTGAATGACGAGAAGTTTGTAAATCAAATCCAAGAAGAATTGCTATATCACTATTTTAGAACGAATAAGTTAAACAACAGCATCGAGAGTCATCAGCCTTTGCAAGAAATTCTAAAATGCTACATCGAAATGGAAATCGAGGAAGACTGGTTCAATGGTTCCTTCCCATCCATTGAACTCTCGCACGAATGGAATGTTCGCTCTAACGAGTGCTTGCATAAAGTTCCTTCGACGCATATGGATGGGCTACTTCGTCATATTCACTGGACTAAAAGCGAACTCGGAAATGCCTTTGGTAAATTACTAGGCCTCTTCTCCATCTTCTGCAGTGGTCTGCCAAAAGAACCATATGATCATCCATTCTCCGAATTTCTCGAGCACTTCTCATCAGATCAACTGCGCAGATGGCATCCAACCTATCAATTAATCGAGCACTTGCGGATGAATCCTGAATCGACGAAATGTTGCTGGGTATTCTTTAAACAGAAGTTGAATGAATTCAAATAAGTCAAAATTATCATATATGATAATTTTCTTTTATGAGCATTACCAAATATGGTAATTACCATATTTGGTAATGCCAACCTAAAAAAAGATCCCATCAACAAATTTTTGCTGATGGGATCTTCATTTTATAATGCTGTAAATCGATCTGGACGTTTTGTAGGAATCGCTGTAGCACCGTGTTTTTGAAGCCATACAATATCGTACCAACGGTTGAATTTGCAGCCACATTTTTTGAAGTGTCCGCATTCTTCAAACCCTAAATATTTATGGTAGTTTACACTATTCATCGTTAAGTACTCATCTTCGACTTCAGGAACGGCTACACAGGCATAAATGTTTTGATACCCTAACTCTAGTAATCTTTTCTCCAAGGCAGCATAAAGCAATTTACCGTAGCCTTTTCTTTGATGATTTAAACTAATATAAATACTGACTTCGGTCGACCAATCAAAGGCGGCACGTGCTGAGAATCGTCCAGCATACGCATATCCGACAACTTCTCCGTCCTCTTCTAACACCAGATACGGAAAGTTTTCTAATGTTTTCTGGATACGTCCTTCAAACTCTTCCACGCTAGGCACCACTTCTTCAAAGGTGATAGCTGTCGTTTCTACATAAGGGGCATAGATAGCTTGAATAGATGTCGCATCTTCAACTGTTGCTACTCTTAACAATACATTACTCATTGGCTGTTGAAAGTTCCACGGGAGGAACTGTAACTCCTTTTAATAATTTATGAACGGGGCATTGACGCTCTGCTGCTTCAAGAATTTCGAGGGCTAATGCTTCATCTCTACCTGGCATCGCAACAAAAACAGATGGATGGAATAGATAGCCTTCTCCCTCTGAATCCAATGTCAAATCAATCTTCACTTCAACCTTGCTCTTATGCTCTAATTTCATGCGTTTTTCTACAAATTCAATCGACGCATTTAAGCAAGTGGCATAGGCCAATGCAAATAATTGTTCTGGGTTTGTCCCAGCATCTGCACTTCTTGGCGATGAAATCTGTGTGCTAAAGTCTTTGTCTCCATTTCCTTTGGTGTACACTACCCCTGTTAGTCCGTCTTCGTTAACGGCCGTTGTTGTATATAAAATTTTCTCCATGCTCTCACCTCATGCAAGTTTCTTCTTGTAGAATAGCACATTCCTAAAAACAAAAGCTATCCTAACAAACTGTTAAGATAGCTCTTTTTGCATTATAACCATTCCTTATATTTTTTAATATACGCTTTTTTAACAACCGTTACTAAGAACATGTATCCTGCGATAATGAGAATTAATGCAAGGAAGTATAGTCCATTTAGTGGTGCAAGTTTTAATGGCCCTGCTAGTGGTGTGTAAGGTAGAACCGTTACCACAAATAAAGCGAATAAAGATGTCACTAGCAATGAGAACGCTGGTTTTGATTGTACGAATGGTAATTTTGGTGAACGTAACATATAAATAACCATCGTTTGTGACCACATAGATTCAATAAACCAACCTGTTTGGAAGACCATCAAGAAGAATGCTGGATTCGTTGATGATGCATAACTACTTCCAGTAATCATTGGTGCAATTCCAAAGAACATCACTGCAAAGGTAATGATATCAAAGATGGAACTCGTTGGTCCAAACCAAGCCATGAATCGTGTGATGGAACTTGCTGTCCATGCACGTGGTTCTTTTAAGAAATCTGCATCAACATTATCAAATGGCAATGCTACACAGCTTAAATCATAAATTAAGTTCAATACGATTAAGTGAACTGGTGCCATTGGTAAAAATGGTAGGAAAATACTTGCGAACAATACAGAGAAAATATTCCCGAAGTTTGATGAAACGGTCATCTTAATGTATTTTGTCATATTCGCATAGACTTTACGGCCTTCAATCAATCCTTTTTCGAGAACGAGTAAGTCCTTATCTAACAGAACGACATCTGCCACTTCTTTGGCAATATCCACAGCACTGTCTACAGAAATTCCGACATCGGCCACTTTTAGGGATGGCGCATCATTGATACCGTCTCCCATGTAACCAATCTTATGACCTTTCGCTTTTAGTAAATGAATAATGCGTGCCTTTTGTTCTGGAGATAGTTTTGCAAAAATGGTTGTTTCTTCAGCAACTGTTGCTAATTCTTCATCGCTCATATCTTCAATTTCTGTACCAAGTAAGACTTTATCTACTGGTAGCCCTACTTTTTCACAGACCGTTAGCGTTACTTTTTCATTGTCCCCTGTAAGGATCTTCGTTGTTACCCCATGTTCTTTCAATGCTTGAATCGCTGGAGCTGCAGAAGGTTTTGGTGGATCAAGGAAGGCTAAGTAACCCATTAGAATCATATTAGATTCATCTTCCACCGTGAAGACATGGTGAATATCTTGATATTTCTTATGACTTACACCTAGTACGCGAAGCCCTTGTTCGTTTAAGCCGCTCACCGCTTCTAGAATAGATTCTCGAATCTCATCTGTGATTGGACGAATTTCATCTCCGTCTTTTACATGTGTAGAGACGCTGAGCATTTCTTCTAGCGCTCCTTTTGTTACGAGCACTGCTTCATCATCTTCTTTCACGATTACGCTCATACGACGACGTTCGAAGTCAAATGGCAACTCATCAATCTTTTGGTAACGTGTTGCTAAATTTTGTAAATCTTCGTGTTCGTCGGCTTCTTTTTCTGTACGTGTAATGATGGCACGGTCTAATAAGTTTTTAAGTCCTGTTTGGAAGTAGCTGTTTAAATACGCGATTTTTAATACGCCCATATCTAGATTTGCATGAATATCTAATGGGTATTCAAGAATAATTTCGTCTTGCGTTAGAGTCCCTGTTTTATCAGTACAAAGAATATCGATAGCCCCTAAATCTTGAATCGCGTTTAATTTTTTAATAATTACTTTTTCTTTGGCCATGATCACTGCCCCTTTTGCAAGGCTGGCTGTAATAATCATTGGCAACATTTCTGGAGTTAATCCAACGGCAACACTTAACGCAAATACCCCTGCTTCTAACCAGTCACCGTCTGTTAATCCATTAATCAAGAATACGACTGGCACTAATACAAGCATTAAACGAATCAATAGCCATGAGATTTTATTCATTTCTTTCTCAAAACTCGTTTGTTCTTCAAAAGTATTGAGTGTTTTTTCGATACGACCAATCATCGTATCATTCCCTGTTACTAAAATAACTGCTAAAGCACTACCGCTGACAACGTTTGAACCCATAAACACAAAGCGTTCGCTCTCGAGTGCTTGTTTTTTCTTTTCTTCTTCATCTGGAACCCAGATTGATTTTTTCTCAACAGATTCACTTTCACCAGTCAAGCTGGATTGTTGGATAAAGAAGTCACGTGTTTCTATTAATAATGCATCCGCTGGCAACATGTCCCCAGCGCTTAATTTAATAATATCTCCAACTACTAAATCTTCAATCGGAACTTCCATCTGTTCGCCATCTCGAATAACCGTTGCTGTATTGACGATTAGACTAGATAAGTTACTAGCCGCCTTGTCACTTTTCATTTCTTGAACAAAACGAATAGCTCCTGATACAGCCACAAGTACCACAATAATGATGGAAGTCGTTGGGTCTGCTTCACCTGGTTTTGCTAGAATCACGTTCGTGAATAATGAGACAACCGCAATCACTAGTAATATTACCGTAAATGGATTGATAATAGACTCATAAATCTTTTTCCAAATTGAATCTTCTTTAGCCTTTGTAATTTTGTTTTCTCCATAGGTTTCACGGAGTGTTTCGACTTGTTCTTCAGTAAGTCCTTTTACAGATGTGCCTAACGCTTCTAGAACATCTGCCATTGGATTCATCAATGCTAAGTCGATTCTTTCTTTTGCTGTTTTCATATTCTTCACCTCGTTTTTAGTTTAGGCGAAGCTCCGAGTGATCATCGTACTCTTCCCTTCGCTCATTGATTTGTTTCGTTTGACTCTCCGGTCCTGGCAAATGATCACCCTCTTTCTAAAAGTTTTTGGCAAATGAAAAAGCACCTTGTCATAGCTTAAACGCGACAAGATGCTTACCAAATAAACAATTCTCATTTTTTCGTTCAAGCTTTAACATCATGGAGCGATGAAATGACATTAGTCTCTGCCTTCACGACAGAGGCTGCTAACCAACGCATAGTGTCTCCACTATTTTGCGGTAGTCATCCGTATCTCCATGGTAGTCTCACCTACCGATTTACATTCTTACCTTACCCCAATATGCCCCCTTTGTCAAAGAAATGTACTTTGTATCTATATTAAAATATGAATTAGTAGTATAATAAACGTGTAAAAGGAGGAATCCCTATGAAAAAATCAATTTCTTTGATTTTAGTCGTATTGGTTTTAGCTGGCTGTTCATTTTTCCAAAAGAAAGAAGACACAACCACTCAAGCGCAAACGACGACTACTCAAAGCACAACAACAACGAAACAAACAACGACAAGTACTACTGAAGCTCCAACGACTATCGTTGCAACAACTGCTGAAACGCAGCACGCAACGGCTCCCGTTCCAAAGACTGTATCTACTGAAAAAGTAGCCGTTCCTGCCGAAGCGCCTGCTCCTTCATCCATGGATATCCAAGCGATGAAACAAGGGGACTTCCGTAGCGTAGCCGGAACATGGAGAAACTCTGCTGGATGGGAATTCCACATTGATAAAGATGGAAATATTACTTCTGGTGGAAAAACATTTAAAGTTGGTATTACCGAACAACAATTCCAAGAAGGACTTCTCAACTGGATTATGGTTCCAGAAGGCAATGAAAATGCATTTGTGGGAGGCGCCGTATTCTCATTCATCCCTAAAAATGTAGAGCTCACTTATGGTGTGATGTCTGGTGACAAAGACCAATCGGATATTTCTAAAGACCGTATTTACGGTACGCAAACCGTAACAGACGGCAAAACTATCAAAACATTGATGTACTATAAAGTCGATTAACGGGTAAAGCACTGTAGTTAATTACAGTGCTTTCTTTTGTACATAAAAATAACGGATACCTCCTATTGGAAGTATCCGTTTTTCATTACGCTTCACTAATAAATAAAATTTCTAGCAATCGTCCTCTTAATTCATCGTCTTCATGATGTAAGATGTTCATGATTTCGTTCGCATTTCTAGCATTCACTAATCGACGATATAAGTGGTCTTTCGTTGCGTAACGAAGGTTCGCATTCTTGAGCACTTGGAAGAATGCTTCGTTTCGATTAACTGTTTGTTTTTCGCCAACAGTAAATTCAACAGTCGCATTTTTATTTTCCAATTCAACGACGGCTGCATGACTTCCTTGAACATGAACACGGTGAATTCTGTTTTCGGGAAGGATAGCTGTTTCTCCTTCAACGGATAATTGAATCGCTCCTAATTTCCAATCAACAGATAATGTTGTAACACAACGAGCGCCATCTAAGTCTTCCACCATTTCGAATGAATGATGAGTTCCTGGGAATACATACCAGTCAATCACTTCTGGTAAGTCCACACCCATCTTCACACCAGAACCATCGAGCGGCACAATCGCTCCTTCTTTAGCAAATACAGGAATCGATTCGATATCACGATAAATATCAAGCACTACATCTCCTGGATACTCTCTTCCAGTGAAGAAGTCGTACCATTTTCCTTCAGGGAACCAGACTTGAACTTTTGCAGATTGGTAATCCTTATTCATTGGTTCTGTAATCGGAGCAACCATCAACTCGCTACCGAAGAAGTATTGATTTGGCACATGGTAGCTCTCTTCATTTTCTGGATAGAAGTAGTACATCGGACTCACAAGAGGCGCTCCCTCTTCATGCGTTGCAACATTCATCGTATAAAGATACGGAATCAATTGATGTCTTAGACGTAAATAGTGCTTCATGATTTCTGCAGTATGCTTCGTAAAGAACCATGGCTCCTTACTATTAAATGGACTTTGCGTACTATGAAGGCGTGTAATTGGACTAAAGATACCATATTGCAACCAGCGCGTTTGTAATTCTTCATCATAATAACCAAGCATATGTCCGCCGATATCATGACTCCACCAGCTATATCCAATGTTTGAAGCCGTTGAAGTAAAATATGGTTGGAATTGAAGGGATTCCCAAGTCACGATAGAGTCACCAGAAAATCCAACTGGATAACGATGGCTACCAGGTCCTGCATAACGAGACAAGATTAATCCGCCATCTGCTCTCTTACAATTATCGACAAAATGATAATGGTTTAATAACCACAATGGATCTTGTACCCCTTGCGTTCCTTGTTGCCAGTCAATCCACCAGAAATCAACACCTTGTTCTTCTAATGGATAATGTACATCTTTAAAGTAAGATTCTCTAAAGCGAGGATCTGCAATATCAAAGATTGCAGGTTCTTCACTGGCTGCATCTAGTCCTAGGCGTTTGGCAACTGCTGGATATGCATCTTCATAAGCTCGAATACCATCGGCTGGATGGACATTTAGAGAAAGTTTTAATTTCTTATCATGTAGTTTCTTTAATAATTTTTCTGGTTCTGGAATGAGTTCACGGTTCCAAGAGTACCCTGTCCAACCACTTCCGAAGCGTTCTGGAATTTTTGTGATATGCCAATCCATATCTAACACGCCAACCGCAAGCGGTACTTGCTCATCTTCGAAGCGTTCAACGAGACTTAAATACTCATCAGCTGTATACGCCCAATATCGGCTCCACCAGTTTCCTAAGGCATAGCGTGGTAATAATGGAGTTGCGCCAGTTAGGTGATAGAAGTCTCTGATGGCTCCTCTATAATCATGTCCATAAGCGAAGAAGTATAGGTCCACTTCGCTTTCTTTTTTGATAAAGCCTTCTTTTTCATCACTAATAAATCCATTATAGTCATCTAAAACAGCATAACCACTCTTACTAATAATACCATCTTCGAGTTCTGTTTCCCCATCCACTTGGTCGAGTGTACGAGTCGTCCCTTTTAAAGTTTCGATTGGTTCACCAAAGTACCATCTGCTTCCGTAGAGAGCAAATTGCCCTTTTAATTCAATAAATAGATTTTGATTATTGAATTCGCCTTTGTTATAGCGTAAACGGAAAAACTTTGTATTAATATCTAATAGTTCTGGCGTTTCGGTGGCTTCAACATCCACTTCACCAAAGTCTCTATTTTGAATCAATTGCGTATGTCTATCTTCGAACTGTCCATTTTTTGAATATTCTAATCGAATGAGTTTATCCGTTAGAACGCTGATACGATAAAAATCTCCTTTAAAAATTTTCATCTTGCGTACCTCCATTGCTTAATTTATATGCCTTCTCAAACATTTTACTCGTTACTTTTACATTTAACAATGCCCAGAGCGCAAAGCCACCAAAAGTGAACACGTAAATCGACGTCAATAATCGCTCTGGCGTATCCACACTCATATATACCACTGCGCAGTTAAATAGAATTAATAAAATTGCACGTAACGGATCTAAAATACAAACGAAAAAGCTATTGATGACACTGGCTTTTAAACTATTTTCAAATAATCCAATATACGGTAAAAGGATGACAACTCCTAGTATCGCAAGCATTCCGAATGGCGCAAGAAGTAATAATCCATATCCATTCAAAAAGTTTGTATTCGAAAAAATACTATAGTTCAAAAATAATAGAACCGAGAGTACCACAAGAGCTGCCCAAATGACAGTGGATTGCTTAAAGTTGGATTTAAAAATACGAAAATAATGATAGACAATATCGCCATCATCACCCTTTAAAATCCGATGCAGCATCGTGTTGAGAGCTGTCACAGAAGCCCCCATCGTCACAAGGGGAATGCTCGTAATGATAAATAATGTATTTAATAGAATCAAGTTGGTGATGAGCGTTAGTCCTCTAACGAGTGGCCCATCTATTCGAAATAGTTTTTGCAATGATATCACCGTTCCTATATGAGAAAAAGGAAGCGAGAAAGATTTTTCTTCATCTCGCTCCCTCTACTCATTGTATTTTAAACGTTTCAGTTAGGGTATTTGTTAGAATGTGCTTATTTAACTTCTTTTTGATAACGGTCATATGCGTCTTGTTGAATCTTGATGAATTCATCCAATCCCATATTTTTAAGGTTTGCTAAGTAAGAATCCCATTCTTCTTCAATTCCTCCGTCAACTACCCATTTAGAAGCTTGTTGTTTTACATAAGAATCGATACTTACGTAAATTGAAGCTAATTTACTTAGTTCTTCTTGAGAATAGATTACATTAGGGTAAGCTGGTAAAGCAAATTGTTTTAATTCTTGGTCCATCTTCAATTTCAAACCGTCACCTTGAGTTTGGTCGATTTCTACGCGGCTGTTGATGTTGTCGCTCACGTATTTAGGTCCGAAGTCACGTAGAGAGTGAATCCAAGCATATTCATCGGCAGATTTACCGTCTTTTGGAGGTAATACTTTATATTTGTCGCCATCTTTTTCTGTAGCAATTCCAAATGAACCATAGAAGTTTTGGATACTTGCATCGTCAGTATAGAATTTGTCGAACCATTGTAATAATTTAGCAGGGTTCTTCGCTTTTGTAGTGATTAATAATTCATTACGTCCATAGTTGTAGTGGTCTGGGTCAGAAGCAACATAGCCTTTTCCGTCAGGACCTTTTAATGCTGGTAAAGGAACATATTCGCTAGCATGTAATCCAAATGTAGCATCGGCAGTCCAACCACTTGAAACACCGACTCTAGCTACTGATTTATCCATACGTTTTGCGGCACTCATTGATGAATCTTCAGTGTAAAGTTCAGGGTCAATTAAGCCTTTCTTGTATGCGTCATGCATTGCTGCAATCCCTTGTTTGTAGCTTTCTTCTGTACGAAGATATACAGGTTTGCCATCTTTAACAGACATTTCATAAGTGTTATCTGCACCTAAACGGTTGTTAAATGGAAGGATGTAAGAGAATGTTGGGTCAAAGTTACCAGAGCCAAATGGAATTTCATCCGTTGGATCTCCATTTCCGTTTGCATCTTTATCTTTGAATGCTTGAAGTACTTTAACGAATTCCTCATAAGTTTCAGGTACTTTTAATCCTAGATTATCGAGCCATTTTTTATTGATGAATAATTGGTTCCCTACTGTTGGACGCATTGGTAATTTCTTAGGAAGACTGTAAATGTGTCCGTCAGGAGATGTAATCATCGCTTTTAGTTTTGGTTCTTGTTCCAGTGCCTTAGTAAGGTTTGGCATGTTTTCTTTAATTAAATCTTCTAGAGGAATAAATAAAGATTGGTTTTGCGCAATTTCAGCATCGTTAAATGCGTTTGATCCTAAGAAGGCATCTGGTAGGTCTCCGCTGGCAACTAATACAGATTTTTTATCTGTCCAGTCTGCAGCAACAAGAGTATCCCAGCTAATTTCAATGCCTGCTTCTTTAGCAGAATCATCGATAAATCCTTTATGGTAATCTTCACCCCAGTCCGACCATCGAACGGTTGTGATTTTGAAGTTCGTTTGATCTGACTTTTCGTCACTTGACTTCGTTGTTGAGTTTGAGCAAGCGGCTAGTCCAGTTAGTGTAGCAGCTGCTAAAAACAAATATTTCATTTTATTGATTTTCATAATATCTCTCCTATTCTTTTAGTGCGCCAATCATGACACCCTGATTGAAATATTTTTGGACAAATGGATAAAGCAACATAATCGGAGCTGTTGAAATTACAATCGCTGCATATTTCATCATATCAGCTTTAATCCGAAGGTCAGATGCAAGTTCCCCTGTTGCCTGAGATTGCATCATTTGGTTACTAATTAATAACCGTCTTAAGATCAATTGCAATGGTTGCAAGTTTTCTTTTGTTAAGTAAATTAAGGCGTTGAACCAAGAGTTCCAAATACCAACTGCTGTCCATAAACCGATTACGGCGATAATGGCTTTTGATAAAGGAACAACAATCTTGAAGAAATAACGAATTGTTCCGCATCCATCAATTTGAGCTGCTTCCCACATTCCTTCTGGGATACTGTTATTGAAGAATGTTCTTGCAACGATGATGTTGTAAGAAGATACTGCAAATGGAACAACCATTACCCAGAATGTATCGACAAGTCCGACACTCTTCACTGTTAAGTAGATTGGAATCAATCCACCTGATACGAACATCGGAACAATGTAGAGAACGCTGAGCCACTTTTTACCAAGTAGGTCGCGTCTAGATAACGCGTACCCAGCAGGGATGTTGATGAGTAATGCGATTAATGTACCGACTACTGTATATAAAATCGTGTTGAGATAACTTCTTAAGAACAGTGGTTGTTCAATTAATCGAAGGTATCCATCTAATTTCCATTCGTGAGGAATGAACCAAACTTTACCATTGGCTACATCAGAAGGATTACTAAAGGACGCAATCACAACAAACCACAATGGGTAAACGATTAATAATATTAACAAGATTGCAAAACCGTAGATCACTACGTCAAAAAACAAATCTGATTTTGATTTTCTTGAAGCTTTAAACCATTTCATGCTATGACCACCCTCCTTTTAAAATAGTCCTGTTTTGGTATATCGTTTAGAAAACCAATTGACAGATAATAGAATGATTAAGTTGACTACAGTATTGAATAATCCGATTGCTGTAGAGTAACTGTATTGGAAGTTAAGCATCCCAACTTTATATACGTAAGTCGAAATCACCTCACTTCCAGCTAGGTTCAATGGATTTTGTAATAGTAATACTTTTTCAAAACCGATACTTAATAAGCTTCCGGCTCTTAAAATCAATAGAATCATTGCTGTAGGTAAAAGTAATGGTAAGTCGATGTTGAGAATCTTTTGCATACGAGAAGCTCCGTCCATCGTAGCCGCTTCGTAATACGTTGGGTCGATGGCTGATAAAGCTGCTAAGTAAATGATGCTGTCCCAACCGATATGTTGCCAAACATCACTCCAAACATAAACGCCTGCAAAACTATCTGGTTTTGATAGTAAGTTTGGCATTGTCCATCCAAGTGATTTAAAAATATTGGCAATCAAACCACTATTTGGTGATAAGAATAAAATGATCATCCCACACATAACCATTGTTGAAATAAAGTGTGGTAAATAAGTCGTTACTTGAAAGACTTTTTTGAATTTCCCTGTTCTTAGTTGGTTACATAAGAGCGCTAGTAAGATTGGTAATGGGAATCCAACGAGAATGCTATAGATTGAAATCTTTAATGTGTTCATCATCGTTGTTCCGAATTGAACTGAATTAAAGAATTGGGTGAAATATTTAAACCCTGCCCACGGGCTATTTAAAATTCCATTCGCCGGTGAGTAATCTTTAAAAGCAATCACAAGTCCTAACATTGGGATATATGCAAACATTATAAGTAAAATAATTGAAGGAAATAGTAGCACATATAAAGGAATGTTGCTTTTTATTTTTCTTTTTTGTAATGGGGTTAAATCTTTCATAATTTCCCTCCTTTTTCAAATTCCTGTCATTATTTTATAAAATAAAACGCTTTCTTTATATCACTTTTTCGATAAGAACTATTCACTATTCAGACAATATTGCCAAATTTATATCACTTTTCCGACATCTTCTTAATTCATATCGTTTTTTGACAACTTTTATGATAGTGTTATACTTGAGAAGCGAGGTAAAAGTTATGAAACTACATAGTATTCTATCTAAAAGACATTCTTTTAAATTTTTCTTTCAAGTCTTATTAGTACTTCTTATCCTCATCACAGTGATCAGTCTCTTCGTCAGCAATGCCACAAGAGATTTTATTAAGAATCAAAATATTCAACAATTGACGAGCTCCATTGAAATTTACGCAAATGGACTGAATGATGAAATGCGTTCTGTTGAACGCTTTTTGTATTCAACGATCACTCACGATAAGGGTTTAGATGAACTAAATGAGCCACAAAGTTACACGGATTATGAGCAAACCGTCAAAAAAGTACAGACCACTTTTAATGACTATGAATACCAACACGAAACGCATATGTCGTTTTTGGTGGCTACTGAAGGGACGCATCATTTTCTGAGTGCTTCAACTCTCTATATTCCCTATCAAGACTACTTATATTTAAAAAACAATATCAATTCGTTCAGAAATAATACGGACGACCGTAAATGGCAAGCCATTCTTATCAACGATACGGAATACTTGATTAAAGTCGTTCATTATAAAGAAAAAACGATTATGGCGGTTATCTCTGCTGAAGACATTCTAATGCCACTTCGAAAACTGAATATCGGAAAGAATGGACATATTTCGCTGAAAGAACCGAAAAACTTATCGTCTTCAACTCACTTAATCGAAGCCGATAGCGAACGGACGCAACTGCCATTTGATATTTACGTAGCGGTTGACTACACAGACGTATTTAAGAGTATCGTTCTTTTTGAAGTGTTCATCGCAATCGTTCCTATCTTAATTGCGATTGCTTCTCTTGTGTTGATTATTTTCATTCGAAACAGAATGTTAAGTCCGATTACACGATTAACCGAACGACTTTCAAAAATTGACGAAAACACCTCCATTTACGACATTGCTTCTTCTGAAGGGATTTTGGAAATCGATACTGCTAATGATAAATTGAGCCAGGTGCTCTTTGATATGCAAGACTTAAAAATTCGTGAGTATCATGCACAGCTGGAATTAAAAAAGGTCGAACTCAACTACTTAAAGAGTCAAATCCGACCTCACTTCTATCTGAATATGCTTTCCATGATTCATAGCATGCTTCAAACGGAGAACTATAAGGAAATTGAAGAGTTAACGATTTTAACGTCCGACTACTTACGATATCTCTTTATGGTGGACCAAGACTTCTCTCCACTGGATAAAGAAATTCAACATATTAAGGACTATTTAGAGATTCAACGCATTCGTTACGGGGAGCATATCGATTTTGCTTTAACATTCGATGAACAGTTGCACGATGCGCTCGTTCCTTCCCTATTACTTCAAACATTCGTTGAGAATACGATTAAGCATGGTTTCTCTTTCCAAGACGGAATTGCCATTGACCTTTCTCTTCAAAAACGAATGGTAGAAGAAAAGCCTTATATTGAGATTTGCGTCAAAGACAATGGCCCAGGCTTTACTCCAGAGATTCTTGAAAAACTCAAGAACATGGAATCATTAATGTCGGAAGACGGCCATCATATCGGAATTACCAATGCGATTGAACGGCTTAACCTTCTCTATCCAAATAATTATACGATTACTTTTGAAAATAACGACACGGGTGGCGCAAGAATTTATGCGCTCCTCCCCTATAAAGCGTTGAAAGGAGATTCTAATGAATATACTACTCGTTGATGACGACCGTTTTATCATCGAAGCGTTACGTGAAAAAATCCGTTGGGATCGATTAAAAATCGACAACGTCTACGCAGCAAACAGCCTCACTCAGGCGCAAGACATCATTAAAGAATATCCTATCCACCTAATGATTAGCGATATTGAAATGCCTCAAGGAAGTGGTCTCGAACTGCTTTCTTGGGTCAGAAACGAAAATTACGACATCAAAACCATCTTTTTAACGAACTATGCGGATTTCAACTACGCGCAAAAAGCGATTGAATTGCAAAGTTTTGAATACTACTTAAAACCGATTAACTTCGAAAAGTTGGAGTTCATCATTCAAAAGGCGCTCGACAAAATTACAGAGCAACGTCCAGTAGCGCCTCTTGAGACATTTTTCCAAGCAGAGAATAATTTCTGGTTCGAATATTTAAGAAAACCACGTATTCACCGTCTAGAAGAATTGCAAGCAGAACTGCGCAGACGCAATCTGAGTTTAAAAGATCATCAGTATTTCCTAACAGGTGTGATTACATTGCATATTAATGAAGCAGATTACGCCCCAGAAATTCCGTCATGGACTTCACAGTTGAAAAAAGTATTCCAAGCCTTCTCAAATGAATCTTATCAATTATCCAGCCTATTTAAGATGGAAGGACACGTGGACCATTACGTTTGCCTCTTTAGAGTGGACAATTCCATCAATAGTGAGACATTCGCCAGAAAAATCCAACAAGAGATTCAGGATAAGTTGCGCCATAATTCCATCATTACGTTCAACAGTTGCTTCCAATGCCCGAATATTTTACAAGACGTAAAAGAACTCTACGCGGCAACTGGCCAACAAGTGCCTTATTGGAATACGATTATTCCAGTATCTTCTGACGCTGCTGTTTTACAGGAAAAAGAAGTCGCAACCAACTCTATCTCCTTCTCGGATTCATTAGACGAATCTGAATTGTCAAAGAGTCTATTGCACTATATTTCAGGTGGAATGGTGCCAAAATCCATCTTGCAAAAACTCCATCTGGATTGGACGCAACAAATCGGAATTTACTTAGACCAAAATGGAATTTCTGCGCATAAGCTTTTCCAAAATGCGCATCATGATTTCCTCTTCCAAAGAAAATTCCATTCGATTGAGTCTTTCGAAGAATACTTCAATTACTACTGGTCTCATGCAAGAAACTTTGTCACGGATGCTGAAAACCAAAAGAATAGTATTCAACGCATCATCGAATATATCGATCATCACTACAAAGAGGATTTGAGCCGGACGACTTTAGCCGATATGGTGTACCTCAGCGCGGATCACCTTGCTCGTGTCTTTAAGAAAGAAACAGGCGAAACACTCGTTAAATACATTACGGATAAACGTATCCATGCTGCCAAAGAATTGCTCTCAGATACGAAGACCCCGATTTCTCAAGTAGCCTCTGAAGTCGGATATGATAATTACTCATACTTCACAAAAATCTTCAAAGAGAAAACTGGAGTCTCTCCAGGGGACTACAGAAAGCATCAAGCTGAATAAATAAAAAAAGAGCTAGTTCAACTTGAACTAGCTCTTTTCCATATTAGTTTTCTCTTTTTTTCACTTTACCGTTCCATGCTTCGAAGCCATGTTTTAAAATGTAAATATTTGTATATCCATTTTTCTTTAGACGGTAAGCACAACGACCAGCGATTGATACGCCTTCTTCATATAAATAGATTGGTTGATCTTTACGTAATTCCATGAAACGTTCTTTAAATTGAGAATAAGGAATGTTACGTGCTCCTAAAATATGAGCTGCTTTGAATTCATCCTTTTCACGTACATCGATTAATTGTCCATGACGTAAATCCTTTCCGAACTCTTCAGCGCTAACCACTTTAGCAGCAGATTGACGCATCCAAACTAATACAAATAAGTAAATTCCGTAGGCCATGAATAGAGCCCAAATAATATACCACATGAGACTAAACTCCTTCAAAAATAATTTTAATAAGACAAGAGATATTGTATCATGTTTCTTCTAATCTTTCAAAAGCACTAAAGAAGCTGCTCCAATGACTCCTGCATCGTTCCCAAGTTCTGCTAAACGTAAGTGTGTTGTTTCGCGGACTTGTGGGAATACTAATTGTTCATATTCTTTACGAACGCCTTCTAGCAAGAATTCTCCTGCAGCGCTCACTCCACCACCGATAACGATGAAGGACGGATTTAACATATTCGCAACGTGTGAACATGCAATTCCTAAGTATTTTGAGAAATGACGAATCACGATTAATGCGAGTGGATCGTTTTGTTTTGCTAAATCAAACACATCTTTTGCACTCACATCTTGTCCATCATCGATTCTTGCTTTCAACTCTGAATCGCCTGCATATTCGTCTGCATAACGACGTGCTAAGTTCACAATACCAGTGGCACTCGCTACTGTTTCAAGACAGCCTTTTTTACCGCAAGTACATGCAAAAGGTCGGTCACTGAAATCAACTGTAATATGTCCAAGCTCCCCGCCGGCACCTGCTACACCGTGAATCAGACGGTTTTCAGCGATAATTCCACCGCCAACACCTGTTCCAAGTGTAAAGAAGGTTACGTCTGGTTGGTCTCCACCAGCACCCATCCATTTTTCACCGAGTGCTGCTACGTTAGCATCATTGTCGATGAAGAACGGAATTCCAAGTGCTCCTTCGATTTTTTCTTTCAAAGGTTGTAATGTTTTCCAGTTTAAGTTGTAGGCACCGATCACTGTACCCTTCTCTCTATCCACAACACCTGGAGAACCCATCCCGATACCAGCAAAGTTTTCATTTGTTAGTCCTAATAAGTCTAAACGATGACGAATTGAATCGATAATGTCGTCCACAATGTGGCTTCCTTCGTCTAAAATGTTGGTAGGAATCGACCATTTTTGTTGAACTTCACCTGCTAGTGAAATAATCGCAAATTTGATGGAAGTCCCACCTAAATCAATACCAATAATTTTCTTTTCCATTGTATTCACTCCATGAAACTTGTATATGCTTACATTATAACAGCATTATCTTTTCATTCCTAGTGCAAAAAGTAAAATTGCGATGACAAAATACGCAACGATTCCCGCAATGCGTGAAGCAGGTTTCGTCAGGCGGTCCCCTCTGAAGCTAATCGCCATCATCACTAAGTACCCACCAACGAGTCCTCCCAAGTGTCCATAGTTATCGACGGCTGAATTAATAAATCCAAGGACAATATTGATAATGATAAGTCCTGCGTATTGCACGCCCATTTGCCTAAAAGAACGAATGTAGCCGTGTTTTCTTGATAAATAAACAACAGCTCCCATGAGTCCAAAGAGCGCCGTACTTGCCCCAGCTGAAATGCTAGATGAGAATGCAAAACTTGCAAGATTTCCCATAACTCCTGATAACAAATACACCGCAAGGAATCTCCAGTGCCCAATTTCGTACTCCATCTGACGACCAATCATGTATAAGAACACGCTATTAAACAAAATATGTTCCAATCCAATATGTAAGAAAATCGGTGTTAGGAAGCGATAATATTCATGTTGATGAATGATGTACGGATTGAATTTCGCACCAAAATTTACAAGAACTTGTCCATTCGTGCTACCACCTGCTAGCGTCATCACTATAAACAGCGCTGCTTGAATCGCAAGAAATAAATAAGTGAAGCTAAAGTTCTCATTGAAATTTCTCTTCATCCGTTCTAATTTCCAAGGGTTAATCTTAAACATCTCTAACCACTCCTTCACTAGTAATTATTGTTGGAATTCGAATATCTGTGTCAAATACTGGCCAGTCAACAACAGGCGTCACGTGAGTTGTATATGCCACTGACAGAATGCGATAATCATCCACATGTTGTAAGGTTCTATCGTAATAGCCGCCACCAAATCCGAGACGGTCTCCTCTCGTACTATAAAGGAGTCCCGGAACGATGACTAAATCCAAATCTTTGACTTCAAAAATCGGATGCGTGCTATCAATCACGGGCTCAAGCGCTCCAAAAGCAGAACGCTTAAAGGTTGTTTGCTCATTCCACTCTACAAACACCAACGTCCTATCCGGCATTGTCACAGGGACAAATAGCTGTTTTCCAGCAAGTCTTGCCTCTTGAACGATTAAGTCTAATTGGAATTCGAGTCGCATCGGCATTGTTACAGCAACTGTCTTTGCTTCAATCCATTGCGGCATTCCTTTGAGCCATTCCACCACTCGTTTTTCTTCTGCACGTCGTTTTCCAGGCGTCATCGCCTCTAGTTCTCTCTTCTGCTGAGCACGTTTTAAGTTTTTCACGTCTTTTTGATACGTCTCAAACAGTTCGTTAAATAACTTCAAGAATTCAAGTTCGACCGCTCGCATGCTTCTTTCTTCCAAAATTGGACTGCTGAGTAATGGCGCTTTTTCCATAATCGGTTCATCCGTTAAGATGATTGGTAATTCATTAGAGAGCATTTCATGATCAATCGCCCACACTTTTGCCCATTCTTTCTCTTCTAAATGTTGCAAGAAGAATTTCTCTTTAATGACTTCGAACAAGTTATTTTCCATGACTTCGTACTCTGGTAATTGATTCTTCACCGGACGAATTAAGTCAGCAATATAGGCTTCGGTTGCGTCATGCAACAAACAAGCAAGGACCGTTCCTGTTTGGTATCCTCTAGCAATCGCTTCTTGTGCACAGTTAATGCTATGTAATCCTACTGAATAAAAGAAACGAAGATGTCCGTTTCCGCGACACATCATACTTAAGGCATGCGCAATATCCTCAATGGCAACATTGTCTGGAACCATTTCAAGCGGATTAAATACGCGCCCTGTATATGTATTCATTAATAATTTTTTATCTTCCATATGTTCCTCCACGGTTGATGTCAGTTTATTTTATCATTGAATCTACGCGTTTTAAAAGGATTTAGGCATTTCTTAAGGATTCTATTTCTTATGAATGTCTCTTCTCAATATAATGAAAGATTCCTTCAAAGCTGTACGGATGTCTTCATAATAGCTGTAACGTTGCACCGGTTCTAGCCGAAGTCTCTCACCTTTAAAGCCTCAAAGGAGGTGTACGAAATGAATTCCTACACCTCCTAATTCGCATTTAATGCGTAACACGTTACTGCTATTATAGAATCCGTAAGCTTATACGGAATCTTATCTTTCTAAGGTGGATTCTAAAAAAACACAGATTAGCAGAGATGCCAATCTGTGTTCGTAAACTTCTTATTGTGCGTGTTTATCGCGGTACAGTTCGATTAGCTCTTGCGCTAATAACTGTACGATTTCTGTTGAAGCCATTTGGTCTTCGGCATGCATGAACAGTAATGAAAATTCTGTTTTTTCTCCGCTCGCTTCTTTTTGAATGAGCTCTGCGTGAATTTTATGCGCCTCAACAAAGGCTTCTTCTGCTTCCACAAGTTTTGCTTTCGCATCTTCAAACAACCCTTTTTTAGCCGCTTGAATCGCTTCTACAAAAGAAGATTTTGCTGCACCACTATTGGCAATCAGCTGGAAACAGATGAGTTCCATTTCTTCTGTCATATTATTCTCCTATCAATGCTAAGGCTTGATCTAATACTTTAGGGCCATTCATCATTCCGTAGTCGCGCATATCAATCGCATCTACTGGAATATCCCCTGCGATTTCTTTTACTGCAGGTAACTCATAACGAATTTGTGGCCCGATGAGAATTACATCTGCTTCATGGATATTCTTTTTCGCTTCTGTAATGGATTTTGCTTCAATTGAGACTTCAATCCCACGTTCTGTCGCACTTTGTTGCATCTTTTTAACGAGCATACTTGTCGACATTCCCGCATTACATACTAATAAAATTTGTTTCATAATATTAACCTTCCATTTCTTGTTCAACAACTTTGTCATGTACTTTGATAAATGGAATGTATAGAAGTACTCCAAGTGCAAAGATGACTAATTGAACTAGAACTGCTCTGAAGTCCCCAGCTGTTGCTAACCATGCATTTAAGAATACAGGTGTAGTCCAAGGAACTTGTACAAATGCTGGACTCATGAAGCCTGCAACTGTTGCTAAGTAGCTGATTAAAATACCAAGAGCTGGAGTTAAGATAAATGGAATCGCTAATGAAATATTATAAACGATTGGGTAACCGAATAATACAGGTTCATTGATATTGAAGAGTCCTGGTCCAAATGATAATTTAGCCACGTTTTTAGAAGCAGCGTTGCGGCTTACTAAGAATGTTGCCACTAATAAACATAATGTAGATCCACTACCACCCATTAAAGCGAATGTTTGCACTTGAGATAAGTTGATGATGTGTGGAATTGCTTGTCCATTGTTTGCTGCAGTGATGTTTTCAGTGATGTTAATTAATAGTAATGGTTCTAGAATTGCACTATAAATGACTGCTTGGTGAATACCAAATAGCCATAACATATTTCCTAGAGAGTAAATAATGATTACCCCAATTAAGCTTGTACCAATATGACGAATTGGTTCTTGGATGAAGACTGTAATAATTGAGATTAAGTTTGTTCCAAATAGGTTGAATAATAATGCTGAAACTACACCGAATAATGAAATAACTGTCATTACTGGAAGTAATACGCTGAATGATTTACCAACTGCTGGAGGAATGTTGTCACCAAGGTTAATTTGTAACGCTTTAACGTTTGATAACTTGATGAATAATTCTGTTGCAATAATCGCTACGATAACCCCTGCGAACATTGCACCTGTACCTGTGTTGTTAAATGAAAGAACACCTGAAATATTTACGGCATCTTTTGCGCCATCAGGAACAGCAGAAACTGTATTTGGCATCATAACAATTAAAGAAACTAATGATAGCATTGATGCTGCCAATGGGTTTTCGAAGTCTCTGTTTTTCGCTAAGAAATAACCAACCATTACGGCAATAATAATACCTGAGATACTTAAAGTACCGTTTGCAATTGTAATTCCCCAATATTGGAATTTTGTTAATGTATCCCCTTGGAAAATCCACTTAAATACTGTGTTGTTCAAAAGAACGATTAGCCCTGCCAAAATATATAATGGCATTACTGTTGCGAATGCATCTCTGAGGGTTTTTAAATGAATTTGGTTCCCCAATCTACCAGCAAACGCGGCAAATTTGTCAATAAATTTCGAGTTTTTCATCTGAATATCTCCTCTCTTTATTCCTCTACTTCTACTTCAAATCCGTTATTGTCACTAACGTTACGATACCATCTTCCACTACTCTTGATGGTTCTCTTTTGCGTTTCTAAATCTACAGAAATGAATCCATAACGATTCTTATACGCATTATTCCAAGACCAACAATCAAAAGCAGTCCATGTATGATATCCAAAACAGTTGCTACCTTCTTCAATCGCTTTATGTAGCCAAGTGAGATGTTCTTCGTAAAATTCAATACGATACACATCATCGATGACTCCATTTTCTCCAATGAAGCGACCTTCGTTTTCCACACCCATACCGTTCTCACTAATGAACCATGGGATATTGCCATATTCTTCCTTCACAATCATGGCGATATCATAAATGGCTTTCGGGAAGATTTCCCATCCACGATATGGATTCATGCGACGTTCAGGCCATTCATACTCTTTAAAGTATTGGTCTGGCATCCAAGGTGTTTTGTACTCCTCAGGATTTGGTTGCGCTTGAACGCGTTTTGGATGGTAGTAATTCACTCCAAGAAAATCGACTGTGTTTTCTCGAATGAGCTGCAATTCCTCTTTGGTATGACTCCATAACACGCCGTCCTCCTCTAATTTTTTCACCAAAGTTTCAGGGAATGTTCCCTTCACCGCTGGATTCAAGAAGACTCTGTTAAAGAAATCATCTGTAAATTGACTTGCTGCTAAATCTTCTGGAGAATTACTTCTTGGGTAAGCAGGCGTTAAGTTTAAAATAATCCCAATCTCGCCATCCAATCCTAACGAGCGATAGAGTTGAATCACTTTGGCACTCGCAAGATTTAGATTATAAATCACTTGAACAGCTTCTTTCCCTTTCCCTTTTAAGTTTGGATAATGGAATGCATATAAGTATCCTGCTTCTGGAATGACCATTGGCTCATTGAAAGTTGTCCAATAATGAATCTTATCGCCAAAACATTCAAATGCAGTCTTTGCAAACTTCACGAATAAGTCCACGACATGTTTACTTTCCCAGCCGCCGTATTGTTGAAGCAATTCAACTGGCAAATCGAAATGATGTAAATTCAACACCAATTCAATATCGTTTTTCTTCGCTTCTTCAATAACCGCGTTGTAAAATTCCACAGCCTTTGAATCGGCTTCACCCGTTTCGAAGTCTTTAATCAAACGGCTCCATTGAATCGATGTACGGAATGAATTAAATCCAATCTCCTTCATCAAACGAAAATCTTCAGGATACGTATGATAAAAATCACTCGCCACATCTGGACCGACGCCATTAAAGAAAGCTTCTGGATCAGTTCTAAACCAGTAATCCATCACATTTTCATGTGCCTTATCGAATTGTCCTTCTGTCTGCGGTCCACTTGAAGCAGCACCCCACCAGAACCCTTGAGGGAAACGCAATTGTTTCTTCATAATTAACCTCCTTTCTGTAAGCTCTTTCACGTATAGTATATCACAATTTAAATATTTGTCTAGACAATATTTATAAATAGTATTCAAATTGTCCATTTTGCCTATTCATACTACATTTGTTATAATATAGCTAGTTTAGAGAAAGGATGACATTCGATGAGCGTAAAATATTTACAGATTTATCATGCGATTCGTGAAAAGATTTTAAGTAACGAATACGCCATTAACCAACAATTACCCGACGAAATCACATTAACGAAAGAATTTAATAGCAGTCGAATGACGGTCAAGAAAGCACTAGACTTACTCGTTTCCGAAGGCCTTATCTTCAGAAAACGCGGCCAAGGTACCTTTGTCCTCTCTCGCGGCACGTCTAAGCGAAAACTTATCGTTCCAGAACGCGATATTAAAGGACTTACGAAAATTTCTGAGGATACACACTCTACTGTTGAATCCAAAATTATTCATTTTAAATTAGAGTTTGCTTCTGAATTCCTTGCAGAAAAATTACAAGTACCCGTGCAAAGTCCTGTTTATAATATTCACCGACTTCGCATCATCGACGGTAAACCGTATGTATTAGAGCAAACCTATATGAGTACGAGCGTCATTCCAGGAATTACTGAAGAAGTTCTATTAGACTCTATTTATCAATATATCGAAGGCAAACTAGGCTTACGAATCGCGAGTGCCACAAAAATCTTGCGTGCAGCGCCAAGTTCTGAAGATGAACAAAAATACTTACAGTTACTTCCGACAGAACCCGTCTTCGAAGTAGAACAAGTAGCCTACTTAGATAATGGCACTCCATTTGAGTACTCGATTAGCCGACACAGATACGATCTATTTGAATTCAATTCATTTGCACTAAGACATTCTTCATAGGAGGCACAACGATGACAACACCAATCTTTTTAAATGCCGTACTTCAAGAGAAAATCTGGGGTGGAACGAAATTGCATACGCTCTTTAACTTCACTCTACCTTCTGATAAGACAGGTGAAGCATGGATTATTAGCGCACATCCCAATGGGATTTCAACGATAAAAAGCCCTGCAAAATATGCAGGACTAGGGTTAGATGAACTCTATAAAGCTCATCCTGAACTCTTCAATGGGCAACAGTTAGCAAGCTTTCCTCTTCTCATTAAGTTGCTCGATGCGTCCGATGACTTATCGATTCAAGTGCATCCAGATGACGAGTATGCGCTAGAACATGAAGGCGAATATGGAAAGAATGAATGTTGGTATGTGGTTCAAGCTGAGCCAGGCGCAAAAATTGTCTATGGACATACGGCGATGACTCCTGAAGAATTTGCAGAGAAAATCGACAATGAAGCTTGGAGCGAGCTATTTACCGAAGTTCCTGTTAAAGCTGGCGACTTCTTCGATGTTCCAAGTGGTACGATTCACGCCATTGGTGGCGGTATTGTGATTCTTGAGACGCAACAAAATTCAGACACGACTTACCGCGTCTATGACTACAACCGTACCGACGATGCTGGAAATCCTCGTCCACTGCATATCCAACAAACAAAAGATGTCACAACCATTCCGCACAGTGTCCCAACAACTAACCAACACGTGGTGACGACTGACAATGGAACAAGAACGACTTTTGTGGAGAACAAATTCTTTACGGTTTGGAAATACGATATCAACGGCGACTACAGCGATGCCCTCTCTTCTACTTATCACCTTGTGACGGTGTTAGACGGAAAAGGAACACTCACAGTCGACGGAATCGAGTATCCAATCCAAAAAGCAGATTCCTTTATTCTTCCTTCTGGAACACCTACACTTCAAATCAACGGATCTGTACAACTGATTGTGTCTCAATCAAACCAATAAAAACGCAAAAAGGTCAACAAGGAAATTTCCTTGCTGACCTTAATTTTTTATGCATTCAATTGTTTTGTAATGTCTACGATTTCGTCGATTAAGCCACCAATTGTTGCAATCGTATCTTTAAGCGGTGCATCTGTAGAGACATCCACGCCTGCTGCTTTCGCAAGCTCTTCTGCACTCTTCGTTCCGCCCATCTTCAAGACTTCCACCCAAGTATTTGCGACACTTGAATCTTTTTGAATCATTTTCGCCACTTGTGTACCGATTGTTAAACCAGCTGAGTAAGTGTATGAGTAAAGTCCCATGTAATAGTGCGGTTGACGCATCCATGTTAACTCTGCGCCTTCTGTAAGAACCACTTCTGGTCCCCAGAATTTCGCCAATGTTTCTTTAAATAAATGATTCAATGTATCTGCGTCTAAGCTCTTACCTGCGTCCACTAAGCGGTATACTTCGCGTTGGAAGTACGCTTCTAATAAGTGAGTCACAAAGTTATGGTAGTAAGTTTTAGCGACCATTTGAGATGAAATCCAACGTTTCATACGTAAGTCATCTCCCGCTTTGTTCTTCAAGTAGAACTCAACCAATAATTCGTTTGTTGTTGATGGAGCCTCTACAAAGTACATACTTGGACGACCATCTAGGATATTTTGGTTTTTGTACGCTAGTTGGAAGTGCCCTGCATGTCCTAATTCATGCGCTAGCGTCATGCAGTCATTCATATCTTCTGTAAAGAACATTAAGATAAATGAGTTTGCTCCATAAGGTGATGAACAGAACGCACCTGTACGTTTGCCGATTGTTTCAGCGTAGTCGATCCAACGGTTATCGAAGGCTTCCTTCATAATCTTGAGGTAATCTTCTCCTAAAGGTTCTAATCCTTCTAAGATGTATTGTTTTGCTTCGTCATATGTTACTTTGGCAGCGTATGTTGGATCTACTTCAAGTTTCAAGTCTTCGTAACGCACTTCATCTAATTGATAAATTTCTTTAATGAGGCGTGCAAATTTACGCATATGTGGCGCCAATTCTTCCATGATAACATCGATTTGACGGTCGTATAGTTCACGAGAAACTTTTTGACGGTCTAATAAGTAGTCAAACACTGAATCGAATCCACGCAATGTTGCCATTGTTTTTTCTTTTTGAATTTGTGTGTTATACGCTGAAGCTGTGCTGTGTTGGTATTTGCGTAATGTGTCGCTAAATACTTTGAATGCTTCACGACGGATCCCTGTATTTGGTTCTGATTGCATACGGCCTTCGAAGCTGTTGTATGTCATCGGAATCACTTGTCCGTCTGCTTCTACGTCTGGGAAATGCATATCTTTGAATTTAATATCGTTGTACGCTTGGTAACCAGCATCTAATGTATTTCCAAGAGCAGCTAGAGTTGCTTCCACGTCTTTTGATAATAAATGTTTTTTATCTTCTAAGAGACGTTCGATATATAAAGCATCTTCTTTATTCGCGCGTGCTTCTTCTAATACCGCATCATCCAATTGGCTTAATTCAGATTCAAAGAAACTTAATTTGGCATCTAATCCAGCTAATACTGTACGTGTTTGTGCAGCACGTGTTTGTGCTTCTTTATCTCTTGTATTCGCACTCACAGCAAGGTTGCAATACGCAGAAATTTTACCGCGTTGTTCTAATAAGGCACGGTAAGTTGCTAAACCAGCATTCACTTGGTGTGCAGTTGTAATGTTTCCTTCGTATTCCTTTTGGAAAGCATCTACTTTTCCTTTAAGGTCTTCTAACGCTTCGTTAAAAGCTTCTTCTGTTTCAAACAAATGCGTTAAGTCCCATGTTTGATTTACATCTACTTGACTTCTTTCAATCATATTCTCACTCCACTTTCTAAAGTCGTACTCCCATTGTACCACAGTTTTCATCTGATTTTCAGAAAACTTTAATTTAAATCAAAAAAAGTGTTACAGCCCTTCGACTGTAACACTCATTCATGTCTATTATTGTAACGCCCCGATTGCACGAGCGATTTCTTCATTAGAACTTCCTGGTTTAATTTCGAAAGTACCAGTCCAAATCTTATCAGCAATGTTATTTGTTGTTAAGTAATCTATGAACTCTTTAGCACTCTTAACTAAGCCTGCTTTTTCTAATTTGTCGGCAACATCGTTTGATGATTCGCCTTCTTCAACTGTAATAGATACAGGTTTTGAAGATTGTGTAGTTGCTGCTTCAGTTGTTGAAGCTTGTGAAGTAGCTTTAGCACTTGATGTAGACGCTTGGCTACCAGATTCTTTTTCAGCTAATAAAGACTCGTAAGCTGCTTTATAGCTTGCTTCATTTGCTCCTTCAGAAACGATTGGCAAATTCACTGCATCCAATTGGCTCTTTAATGATTGTGGTACGAAAGGCCAAATCACAGTAACCAATGCTAAAATTAACGCTGCTAATAAGAAGCCCATTCCTAAAGAACGAAATTTCGTTTTACTCATGTTCTTCCTCCTTAATTTGCATCTGCTTCAAAATAGTTATCGATTACCAATTGTACTGTTGAAACAGGTACGTTTAATTGTTCAGAAATTGATTCTACTGAATTACCGTGGCTGAATAATGTAATGATTTGTTGTTTTGTTACATTGTGTAAGCGACCAGATTCTTCTGCAGTTGCTTCTTCCACTGCTTCTGTTTGTTCAGCTACTAGTTCTGGTTTTTCAGCTACACGAACTTCAGCTGCTTTTGCAGCGCGAACTTCTTCGTAAGTTGGTTCAACTGATGGTCCTTTGTAAACAGTTGTTCCTTCTAATTCTTGAATTTTTTTCTTTAATGAATATACTTCACGGTTTAATTCTAATAAACCATCTGCTAATTCATCGATTTCTTCTTCATTTTGGTTATCCTTTAAGAATAGTGAAATGAATAAGAAAAATACTGCTAATGCTAATAACGCGAGAACTACGACCCATACGTGCATTTTTTCACCTCATTAAAATAATATTTTTTTCCTTTCATCCTATTTTAAATAATGTTAGCCAAAATATCAAGGTCCACGGCGAAGTTTATCATTTTGTTAACGAATTGAAACATTACAGACACTAGCTAAAAACAAAAAAAATCTTTACCCTCCAGTCCTTATTCAGGAATAAAAGGTAAAGATTTCTGTCATGGTTAGCCACGCATTTCTTCCTTCACACGTTTTTCTTTTTGGCTTAAAACGAGTAAGTTTTCGCGGAGTTCTTGTTCCATTTGCGTCAATTCGTATTCGGCTTTTCTACGTTTTTGACGGCCTTCTTGTTGGATTAGAATCGTTTCTTCTAATGTTTCAATCAAGTCTTGTTGAGTCTTTTGAAGAGTTTCAAGATCGATAATACCACGTTCGTTTTCACGAGCTGTTTCAATCGTAGAAATCTTCAACATTTCAGAGTTCTTTTGAATCAACTGATTCGTCGTTTCAGACACTTGACGTTGCGCTGTCACGGCATCTTTTTGGCGAAGCAATGTCATCGCAATCGCAATCTGATTCTTCCATAAAGGAATCGTTGTCGTAATGGATGACTGAATTTTTTCTGCTAATGTTTGGTTCGTATTTTGAATCAAGCGAATTTGTGGCGCTTGTTGAATCGTCATTTGACGCGTCAATTTCAAGTCGTGGTTTCTCTTTTCAAGACGGTCCAGGAATTGATGTAAGTCATTGACAACTTGCACATCCATTTGGTCTCCTGTCTCTTGCGCCTTTTGCATCGCTTCAGGGATAAGTTTTTGTTGCAACTCTTCAATCTTCAATTCCCCAGCAGCGATATAAATACTTAACGCCTCGAAGAATTCCTTATTGCGTTGGTACAGTTGCTCCAGCGATAAGTTGTCGTTTAACAAGCCATTCTTTTCGTGGTCCAGTCTCACGGCAATCTTATCGACTTGTGAGCCCACTTCTTGGTATTTCGATTGCATTTCGTAAATCGACTTCTTCACACGTCCAAAGATTTTGCGGAAGATATTCGAGTCTTGAGCCACAAGGTCGTTCGGGTCCGTTTCGTTGAGTCGCATCATCAACTCATTGAGCGTATCACCGATTTCCCCTGTATCTTTATTTTGTACATGAGCCAACATCGAATGTGAGAATTCACCAAGTTGCTTTTGCGCGCCGGCCCCATAACTAATGATGGCCTGCATATTCTTTTCGTCGATTTGTTTTGCCAGTGCGCGGGCTTGTTCTTGTTGTTTCTCCGGTAAGGTATCCACTAACGCACGTTTGGCATCTACTTGTTCTTGTGGGAAGTCGCTCGCCACATCTTGCAATGTCGTATTTTTTACCACGTCTTCTCCGAATGGGTTTTGAATCAGTGCATCCACCATTGATTTTTCTTCAGTCATTGTTCTCTACTCCTTTATCGTACGGTTTACATAATCCATCTCTGCTTCTGACTTTTTAATCTTGTCTTCTTGGAAATGTAAGTAATCCTCTTCCAGCGTCGCACAGACGAGATCAATTTTTTCTCCTAATTCTTGTAGTGTTTGATATGTTTCGCTTCCTTTTACCGGTTGCTCACTCAATTCTTTGTATGCTTTCGTCATTTCATTTAACGACGGCACACAAGTGTGAACGAACAAGTTCGCATCTGGAAGCTTTTCAGGGTGTTTGACGAGAGATTTGAAATACTCCTTCATGGTTTGAGTCGTATTGTATCGATTACTAATAATTCGTAGCTTGGTATAACTTTGAATCGTTTCATCGATTTCCTCAATTTGCGTCTTCACCACTGCCATTTTTTGTCTAAAATAGTCGATATCTTGTTTGGATAATCCTGATTGCTCATATCGTTCTTGCACCTTACTAGAGGTTTTATCGAGCGGCTTCTTTGTTTTACCAAAGACCGATTTCACTTCCATTTCTTCTGGAAATAGCATGAAGAAAAAGATACCTGCTAGTACGAGAAGTGAAAATAACAGCCTTACGGAAGAACCGTAAATATGACTCATAAAGTTACGCGTTATGAATACAAACAATACTAGTTTGAGAAGTCTATTCCACTGTTTCATGGTACTCCCTCCTTATAGACTTATTGTATCATCCCCTAATTTTGGGGCATGGTACTAAAGGCCGATTTCTCTGGGACTTGAGACTGAAAATAACAACGCAAAAAAGGAATCAAACAGCCTTCACTGTCTAATTCCTTCTTGGTTTATTGAACTATTTTATTTTTTGCTTTTAGCAAATACGAATGCGCCACCTGTTAAGAATACTGCTGAAAGAATCAGATATAAAGTTCCCATTGAAGTACCTGTATTTGGTAATTCGTCTTCTCCTGCTGGCGCTGCTTGTGCAACGGGCGCTGAAGATGGATCTTTTGCATCTTTTGCTTCTTTGTCTGCTGCTTGCTCTGATTTAGCAGCAAGAGGTGTTGCTAACACACGTGACTCAGTTGCTTCGGCATTTGTTTCTGCTGTTACAACTTTGTCTTCAACGGCATTTGTTAAAACAGCTACTGGCGCAGGAGCTTCACTTGTTGCTACCGTTTCTGAAACTTCTGCCTCAGGAGTTGGTGTTGGTAGTTCTGTTGTAGCTACTGTTGTAGTTGTTGGCTCCTCTGTCACAGTTGTAGCTGTAGTTGTAGTTGGAGCCTCAGTTGTCGTAGTAGTTGTTGTAGGTGCCTCTGTTACTACTGGAGCTTCTGTCACTACCGGAGCTTCTGTTGCCACTGGAGCAGCTGTTG
>JABZYV010000001.1:0-111936 GCA_015264955.1 Streptococcus sp.
AGCGACCCACTATTATCGATTATTGCCGTAATGGTTGTGGCGGCTCTTGGCGGAAGTGCACTAAATGTTGGACGTAGAGTTCATCCACTTTTTGCGAGCGCCCTTGCTGCCATTTGTGTCCTCCTCATCGGACCGATTTTCGCAGTTCCACGTACCGGAGCGTCCACACACGAAATCTTCGTACAATCGTATTTCCCAAGCGCACCACAGTGGATGACTTCCCTCGTATTTTTCGGGATTGTCCTCTGGATTACGTATAAAGAAAACTCCGTAATGGATGCTATCGGAAAATACTTAACACCGATTCTACTGGTGATTCTCTTCTGTATTTTCGTGGCCGCCATCATCCAACCAGATGCAACATTTGCCCAAACAGACGGTACTGGACTTTTCGCACAAGGATTTAAAGAAGGGTACCAAACCATGGACGTGCTCGGAGCGCCCCTCTTAGCCGGAGTCGTGATGAAAGATATTACGCGCCGTGGGTATTTAAACAAAAAAGACCAATTCCGAATGATGTTCGGCGTCGGAATCGTCGCGTTCATCCTGCTCGCAGTCGTGTACTCAACACTCGCTTACAGCGGAGCCAGCATGAGTACGGTTATCGACACAACTGCGCAACGTGCCGCAATGCTTACAACAATCGTGAAGAACTTACTCGGTTCTTGGGGACAACTCGCGATGGGACTTGCTGTCTGCTTCGCCTGCCTCACAACCGCGATTGGACTAACTACTACTTGCGGTCAGTATTTCGAAGAAGTGTCTAAAGGAAAATTACAATACAAGAAAATCATCCTTGTCACTGTTGCGGTAGAATTCATCATCTCACTTGTCGGCGTGGATTCACTCATTAACCTAGCCGTTCCAGTGTTGACATTTATCTTCCCAATCGTGATTGCATTGATTCTCTTCTCTGCCTTCGACCAATACATCCCGTACGACTGGACGTATCTAGGAGCAGTTATCGGTGCCGGAATCGTCGGCCTCGTGCAAGGAATCAATACCCTATCACAACTGTTAGGTGGAAACCTACTAGGAGACGCAGCTACATGGATTGGCACCTTCCCACTAGCCACATACGGCCTTGAGTGGATTGTCCCAACCTTCGCCGGCGCCCTTACCTTTACAATTCTAGCCGCCATCCTAAAACCAAAACAACTTGAATTCGAATAAAAAAACGGAGCCTCTCAGCTCCGTTTTTTTTACTATTTGTATAGAATTTTCAAAAAAAATAATGCTCCCACTACAAACTGTAGTATTTTTTGTATAAAAATATCTTTGAAGAGTTATCACGAGTTCGGAAGCGCTGGATTGACTTATTTTGGAACTCACGAGTTACAAAGATGAGCGATAAGAACAGTATTCAGTATGAAACACTCACGCAAGGCTTCCGCGCAGTCGGTAGCAAGACAAGGCTAGATGATACTTACGTTCTAGCTTTCAAAGTAGGCGAGAAGCACACGCTGGAAAGCTTGAATGAAATTCTTTCAGAAGATGATAAAATCAAAATCGGTTACAAGTCTAAAATGAGCTTAGAAGAAGCTAAAAAGAGGTATCCTGATTGGTATCAGCGCCGAATTGTTGAGGGGCAAAAGAAACCGAGTGAAGATTTTGTCTTTCATCGACATCGTGGAATTTATGATAACTGGAAACAAAAGATTATCAGCGGTGCAGTTGTCGGAAAGCGTTACTATTGCCTTGAAAATCTTTGCTCGTTAGCGGTTCAATGTTGTATCAGTCCTGAAGAGTTGGAAAAGGATTGTAAAATGATTATGGAACATTTTGAGACCCTTACAAATGACGATAAGAACCATTTTACGCTATCTGACGTTATTTCAGCTCTTGCAACTTACTACCGTAATGATACAAACGCATTTACACGCAAAATTGAGTATATCAGCGAGCGCACAGGCATTCCGCTTCAAAGAGCCAAGCGAAACGGAAATACAAGGGCGGAACACGTTGAAATCATGAATTTCACAAGGCAATTAAAAGGGCGTAGAGATAGCAAATATCTAGGCGGTAGACCTGATAAGAAAGCAATCGTCCAAGAATGGCGCAAAAAGAAACCTTGGGGAAAGAAAACCGATTGTCAAAGAGACACAGGTTTATCACGTCCAACAATTTCAAAATATTGGAATGTTGAAACAGACGAGTAAAAACTACTCAAATCGATTTTAAGCCCTGAAACGTGTGTAGATAAGGGGTACATGGATTTTATCATTAAAATCATGAGTATTGTCCGAGAGTGATTGGTCTTGCGTATGGTTAACCCTAAAGTTATGGAAATAAGACTTAGAAGCAAACTTAAGAGTGTGTTGATAGTGCATTATCTTAAAATTTTGTATAATAGGAATTGAAGTTAAATTAGATGCTAAAAATTTGTAATTAAGAAGGAGGGATTCGTCATGTTGGTATTCCAAATGCGTAATGTAGATAAAACATCTACTGTTTTGAAACAGACTAAAAACAGTGATTACGCAGATAAATAAATACGTTAGATTAATTCCTACCAGTGACTAATCTTATGACTTTTTAAACAGATAACTAAAATTACAAACAAATCGTTTAACTTCTGTATTTGTTTATAGATGTAATCACTTCAGGAGAGATTACATGAACAAAAATATAAAATATTCTCAAAACTTTTTAACGAGTGAAAAAGTACTCAACTAAATAATAAAACAATTGAATTTAAAAGAAACCGATACCGTTTACGAAATTGGAACAGGTAAAGGGCATTTAACGACGAAACTGGCTAAAATAAGTAAACAGGTAACGTCTATTGAATTAGACAGTCATCTATTCAACTTATCGTCAGAAAAATTAAAACTGAATACTCGTGTCACTTTAATTCACCAAGATATTCTACAGTTTCAATTCCCTAACAAACAGAGGTATAAAATTGTTGGGAATATTCCTTACCATTTAAGCACACAAATTATTAAAAAAGTGGTTTTTGAAAGCCGTGCGTCTGACATCTATCTGATTGTTGAAGAAGGATTCTACAAGCGTACCTTGGATATTCACCGAACACTAGGGTTGCTCTTGCACACTCAAGTCTCGATTCAGCAATTGCTTAAGCTGCCAGCGGAATGCTTTCATCCTAAACCAAAAGTAAACAGTGTCTTAATAAAACTTACCCGCCATACCACAGATGTTCCAGATAAATATTGGAAGCTATATACGTACTTTGTTTCAAAATGGGTCAATCGAGAATATCGTCAACTGTTTACTAAAAATCAGTTTCATCAAGCAATGAAACACGCCAAAGTAAACAATTTAAGTACCGTTACTTATGAGCAAGTATTGTCTATTTTTAATAGTTATCTATTATTTAACGGGAGGAAATAATTCTATGAGTCGCTTTTGTAAATTTGGAAAGTTACACGTTACTAAAGGGAATGTAGATAAATTATTAGGTATACTACTGACAGCTTCCAAGAAGCTAAAGAGGTCCCTAGCGCCTACGGGGAATTTGTATCGATAAGGGGTACAAATTCCCACTAAGCGCTCGGGACCCCTTGTAGGAAAATGTCCTAAGTGTGGCAACAATATTGGGGTACATGGAACATAGAAAACAAAGTGAAGTATCTTTCTAGGGTAAATATACCACCCCCACCTTTAAGGCTCTTAAAATACGTTTTAGAGCCTTAGAAAACGACACAAAAAAGCAAGAGCATTTTTGACCTTGCTTTTTTTATTGTCGTGCAATCCTGATACACTTTATACAGAAGCTCTAAACCCTTGTAGCCCTTGCATTGATACAGATTTTATACTTTTTAGACTAAAAAGTTTATAATAGTTTCTATGAAGATTATTAAATGACTAAAGGAACTAGGAAAAATATTATTAACGCATTTTTGAGACTGGCTTTTAAATTTCCAAATCAATCGCTTTTTTCGTTTCCTGAGATTGCAACTGAGGCATGTATCGCAAGATAAACAATTTATAAAAAGCATTTTAATAACCCAGAAGAATTAAAATCATATCATTTAACATTACCTAAAGAAATGTTAAATGATATATTTGTGACCATGATTTTAGCAACTATACAAGAACTACTATCTACATATTTTGAATTTTATCTAATATTCTTTCAAAAATCCCCCTAAAGGAGAGGTATCTAAAATGTTCATTCAATATCTTATTAATCAATCTAAAAAACCTAGTGGTATTGTAGGCCAGGTGATTGCGAAAATTTGGACTTCCTATTTTAAAAAGCTTAGCCTTTGGACAATAAAACAAACTACAATTATAGATAATAGTCGAGTTTTAGAAATCGGCTATGGAGGTGGCAGCACCATCAAAAATCTCCTTGCTTTGAATAAGCATCTTGAAATTCATGGCATTGACATTTCTAAGGAATCTTATCAAGTTGCAAAACGAATTAATTCAGATGCTATACAAAATGGTGATGTTCATCTTAGGATTGGAAATGTAGACGCGCTACCTTATCAAAATGACTACTTTGACCTTGTATTTGCCATTCAAACACATATTTTCTGGGATGATTTAAAAAAAGGCTTTCTGGAGATCTATCGGGTCATGTCTAGCCACTCCACTTTAATTATTGCTTGCGAAAAAGAAAAAATAAATTATCATATGCCAGAATATACTGCAACTCATGCGTTGGATAATATTTTAAAAAATGTTGGCTTTGCAAAAATTGAAGTGAGGCAGAATCAAAATTGGGTTTTATACATTGTGTATAAAGCTATCAGCGTTGATGCTGATTAATTTATAGTTATTTAATAGAGTTATTTTCTTCCATTTGTCAAGTCTATCAAGGCTTTAAGTAAAGAAAGAGATAAGACAGTAACTATTCTGGCTCTCTGTCAACTGTAGCGGGTGACGAAAAGCTAACATCTAGATAGGTACTGATAGGGAGCCCACTGAGAAAGTCATCAATCGATGGCTTCTTTTATTATACTAAACTCGAGGTGATTATACGCTTGATAATCTGTCAGCTTGATTGGGATATGGGAATTATCATACGCAACACCTTCAAGTCTGTGGAAGCTTTGCGGTGACGAACGGAATCCACAGCCGCCCCTCTCTTTAAAAAGGACGGTTTGTATATCGTTGCCTTGCAGTATATGCGAACCCTGCTCCAAATGCAGAACCCCAAGTCTGTGGCATAAAAAGAAGCAAAGAAAAAAATCTACAGCTCTCCTCTTAAAAAAAGGAGGATTTGTATCTGTCAACTTGATTGGGATGTGGGAATTATCATACGCTGTGCCTTCAAGTCTGTGGAAGCTTTGCAGTGACGAACGGAAAAACTTGCGGATCAATCATAGTAGTTGTACGGAAAAGCAACCAATGCGAAATAGAGCCACAAGGCAATTGATTGCCCTGTGGCTCTTTGAGGCTTGGTAGGATTGAGACCTAGGCTCAATCCGGTGCCCGACTAACTACTATAATTGAAATATCCGCAAGGATTTTTGACGTTCGTCACAAAAGCAAAGCTTCCCTAGTCCACAGACTTGAGGGCTTCTAGCATATCGATGCGTTGGAGGAGATGGTTCACCATATACCCTAGCGCAACCAAGATGACAATCACAATCACACATGGCAACACATATACAAACCATCCGACAGCGGGATTGAACATGACAAACCCCGGTGCCACCGTCTCAATAATCACCCTATGCAGCACTCGCCCAAACAAAATGCCAACACCCATCCCGATAACCGATAATAAAATCGTTTCGCGGTAAATATACATCGTCACTTCTTTGTTCAAGAACCCGAGCACCTTAATCGTCGAAAGCTCGCGAATTCGTTCCGCAACGTTGATGTTGGTTAAGTTATAGAGGATAACAACCGCTAGTAAAATCGAAACGACTGTTAAAATCATCATGACACGACTCAACGAACCAACAGTCGTATCGATACGACTCACCATGGACGTGTTTTGAACGACGGCTTTCACACCATCGATGGCCATTAGGTCCGCTGCCGCTTTTTGTACGCTAGCAGCGTCTTTGTCTTTAAACTGTACGAAAATCGCGTTGTCTTGCGGCACTGCTCCATAAGCCTTGGCGTACACTTCTGGTGTCATTACGACGAAGTGCCCAGCGTACATTTCCACGATACCTCCGACCGTTAATGTCACATCCACACCGTCCTTATTCGGAAGCGTAAAGGTGTCGCCTGCTTTCACGTTTAAAAGTTTGGCTAATTTCTCGGAAATCAACACGCCCTCTGCAGGAAGCGTCACGGTTTTCTTCGATTTTGCATCATTCAAATGAAGATATGGAGAAATGCTGGCTTCTTTGCCAACGAGCACCGTCACGGACTGCTCATCGTCCACGCCTGGCACTTCACGCGTCACCGTCTCGCTATACACGTCGCTATAAGAAGTCACACTTGAAGAGGTTAAGTAGTTGTGGAGCGCTGCTTCTTCTGAGGCCGTTAGCACAGTATCTTTTGAAACAATCGCATCATACGTAGCAATTTCCTTGAACTGGCGATCGGCAATCCCATCAAGAGACCCGAGAATTCCACGCCCTGCAAAGAGAAGGGCCACGCTCCCAGCCACCCCGAAAATCGTCATGAGCATGCGTTGTTTATAACGGAAAATATTCCGCGCCGTTACCTTATGCGTGAAGCTGAGACGATTCCAAATGAACGGAATGCGCTCAAGGAGAATCTTCGACCCAGCCACGGGAGCTTTCGGTAGGAGAAGGGCCGAAGCTTGCTCATGAAGCTCACGGCGGGCAATCCATAATGGAGGCACCACGCTACAGACGAGCGAGCAAACAATCGCAATCACGGTAATGATTGGATGGAAATTCAACTGGATACTTGGCAATACCGTATCCTTCATCAAGGTCGCACCCAAAGCACTTGGCAAGGCGTACGTCCCTAGTAAGATTCCAAGGACTGTGCCACTAACCCCTGCTGTAAAACCATACACGGCAAACTTCTTCAACACGTCCTTGGTTTCATAGCCAAGTGCCTTCAACACCCCAGCGTTGATCCGTTCCTCGTTCACAAAACGCGTCATCGTCGTTACCGTCACAAGTGCCGCCACGGCATAAAGCACAATCGGGAAGAGGTTCCCAACCGACGTAATTCCTTCCGCCGTCTCCTTCATATTGAAGAATCCTTCGCTTCCAAGCATCGTCGAACGCGTGTAGACAGAGTACTTCGGCTTCGAGAGTTTTGACACGTCCACTTCTGCCTTTTCGAGTTCAGATTCCGCCTTCTGGATATCTTTATCGGCGGTTTCTTTCTTCTCGTTATAAGTTTCTTCGCTTTCTTTTAGCTCCGTTTTGGCGTCCGCGAGTTTGGCTTCACCATCCGCCAACGTTTTCTTGGCTTCGGCTAGTTTGGCCTTACCTTCTTCTAACGTTCCGGCGTTGGCTTCAAAAGCCGCCACTCCTTCGCGGTATTGGTCGAGGCCATCCACGTACTGGCTGTAGCTGGCGTAATACTTCGCTAAGCCTTGTCGATACGCTTCTTGTCCTGCGAGCAATTGTTGCTTCTTCGATGCAAGCTCAGCCTCCGCGTTTGAAATCGCCGTTTGCCCCGCTGCAAGTTCTTGTTCTTTTTGAGTGAGCACTTGTTCTTTGGCATTCAGTGCCTGTTCTGTTTGAGTGAGCTGGGCTTCCGCCTGTGTTAAAGCTGTCTCCATCGCTTGAAGGCTTGCTTCGGTAATGCCTTGTGCCGCAGCAGCATCCGGGTCGCTCGCTAGAAGCGCCTTCCCTTGCGCTAAGGCTGTCTTCTTCGCTTCGAGGTCTGCCTTACCCGCTTCTAGTTGCGCTTTGGCCTGCGCTAATTGCGTTTGACCGGCTTCAAGCTGTTCCTGGCCACTTGCGAGTTCTTCTTTTTTTGCCGCAAGTTGCGTTTCTGCTTCCGTTAGCTTGTCACTTGCATCATCTAGCTGATTTTTCTTTTCGGCTAAAGTTGCCACGGCTTGTTCGATTTGTACACGGGCACTCTCGAGCTGCACACGGCTAGCTTCCAACTGATTCCATGCCGCGCCAAGCTTCGCGTCTCCAGAAGCAATCGTTGCTTCGTTGCTATCGACCTCTTTTTGTCCGTCTGCGAGCGTCTTTTCGTTCTTTTCGATTTCGCTCTTGCCGTCTGCTAATTTCTTCTCGGCGTCCGAGAGTTGCGATTTGGCATCGGCGATTTTTTCTTTTCCTTCTGAAATCTTATCGTCGGCCATCGTCTTCAACGTATCCAGGCGCGCCGTTCCATTGTTGGCCAACTTTTCTTCTAGCGCCTGTTGCAACTCCGTCACCTTGTCCGAGTACTCACGGCTTGTTGTTTTCCATTTGCGTAAATCCGGATAACGAAGTCTGGCAATCGTATATACTTCAGAATCGAACGCGTCTTTTGGCACTACAGCAAACCCACTAAGGTCGCCGCTCCCCGCACTCGACACACCCTTAATCGTGTTCGAGAGAATCTCGCTGGATTGTACAAACCCAGTAATGGTAAATTTATGCTCTTTGAGCAACGTAGATTTTCCAGACTCATTCAGACGAATCGTATCGCCAACCTTATACTGATCGGCCATTGTTGAAGCAAGCGCCACTTCGTTTGATTTCGTAGGAAACTCGCCACTCACCAACTCAAACGTTGAAATATCGGTCGTCTGCGAGAACACACGAATCGCACTCGGCGTATCGCCAATCACCGTATCGACAAAATAGCCAAACTCCACATCGGCGTTCTCTTCTTGAATCTCGGCTTGGTCCTCGTCACTTAAACCGTAGCCTGCTACCACGAATAAATCCGCAGCATTGGCCGTTTCCATATAACTGTTCAAGGTATCTTCAATATCCGGACCCGACACTTTCAACCCGACCAAACTGAACGCCCCTAGCATCATGAGGAGCATAATCGATAGGAAGCGTCCCTTCGACTGGCGAAGCGAGTTGCGGATATCCTTGTTTAATGTCTTCTTTTTCACTATCCCCACCCCTTCTAATATTCAAGCGTTTGAATATCTTGTGGATTTGGGTTACATTCGATTTTCTTCACTCTCGCGTCATGCATATAAATCACGCGGTCGGCAATCGGTGCCAGCGCAGAATTATGCGTTACGATAATCACCGTTGCCCCTTGGTTACGCGACATATCTTGTAAAATTTGTAGCACTTGTTTCCCTGTATGGTAGTCGAGCGCTCCTGTTGGCTCATCGCAAAGCAAGAGTTTTGGATTCTTCGCAACTGCACGTGCAATGGATACCCGCTGTTGTTCCCCACCGGATAATTGAGAAGGGAAATTATTCATGCGATGTCCAAGTCCAACTGCCTTCAAGGCTTCCTCTGCATCTTGGGCGTCTTTTACAATCTCAGCAGCGAGTTCCACATTTTCCTTTGCCGTTAAGTTCGGTACTAAATTATAAAATTGGAAGACGAAACCGACATCATCTCTTCTATAGTAAGTGAGTTGTTTTTCATCAAAAGCGGAAATGTCCACTCCGTCGACAAACACATGCCCGTCGTCATTAGTGTCCATGCCTCCTAAAATATTAAGGACTGTCGATTTTCCTGCACCGCTGGCCCCTAAAATAATCACTAACTCCCCTTTTTCAATTTCAAAATTCACATCATTATTCGCGATAATCTCTGTATCGCCGACTTGATACCGTTTATAGCTATTCTTCATTTTGATATAAGCCATGTCTATCCCTCATTTCTAACGGCACCGTTAAATGAACACCGTGTTGATTCTTGTTCGTCTATACTTTATAATAGGACTAGCGAAAAAACAATACACAATAATCAACAATGTGTTGATTTAAGAAAAGAGTTTTAAAAATGCTAACACAAAAACGAAAAACCACAACAAAAAGCGATTTAAAAGAAGCGCTCACTAGACTTCTTAAGAAAAAAGACTTCGAAACCATTAGCGTCAGTGACATCACTAAAGAAGCCGGCGTGAACCGCGGAACCTTCTATCTTCATTACGTCGATAAATTCGATATGATGGACAAACTCATCGACGAGATTTTACAAAACATCTTGACCCTATTAAAAGAAGGCCAGCCAAAAAATAAGCAAGAGGCCTTCCCTGGTATCGTAAAAATCTTCGAGTATTTAAAGGAAGACTTCGATTTTGTTCACGCGATGACCTTGAATCGTTTCAACTATACGGCTAAACTCGTCCACGACTTTCTGCTGGAATTAGCGCGCCAAATTGGACCGATTAAGAAAAATATCGAGATGGTCTATCCGCTGCCAGACGATTACGCGCAAGAAGTGTTTATCTATAGCAATAGCGCGATTTTCTTCCATTGGATTCAAAAAGGCGGCGTGGAAACCCCTGAAGAAATCGCAAAAATCTTTTTAAGAATGACCGTATAAAGGAGAAAACTCATGCAAAAGACGATTATGAAAGACCCACTCTTCCTAAGCCAAAAATCAAGTGTTGCCGACCCAAAAGCTGACGCGCAAGTGGTCCGCGACCTGCAAGATACGCTTCGTGCGAACCGCGAGCGCTGTGTAGGGATGGCGGCGAATATGATTGGTGTGAAGAAGAACATTATTATTGTAGCGATTGGTCCGATGGATTTGGTGATGCTGAACCCGCGTATTACGAAAAAGCAGGGACCATATGAAACGGAAGAAGGATGCCTGAGCCATACGGGCACGAAGAAGACGACGCGCTACCAAACGATTGAAGTAGCCTACACGGACCCGAGCGGCAAGAAGCATACGGGGACATTCACCGACTTCACGGCGCAAGTCATCCAACATGAGATCGACCATTTAGATGGGATTCTTATATAAATACGATTACTCCAATCCTTGCGGATTGTTTCATCATAACTGTAATGGGGCAACGGCTTGAGCCTTATGTCTCAAGCTCTACCAAGCTTCAAACTGACTCTACGGGTTTCACCCTAGAGTCAGTAATTCACATTGGTTGCTATCCCCCATTACTGCTACGATGAATCCGCAAGATTTCCGTAATCGTATTTTACTATGCTTTTAAATGGACGAGGATGTGGACTTGTGCCGGGAAGGCGGGGACTGCTTCTTATCACAAGCGGTGTAGTCATCTTCTTCGTTTCATATAGTAAGAAAAAGAAAAAAAGAGAAAAGGGTTGACTCTGACGTAACGTAATAGGTTACACTATCTAATGTTAGGAGTTGAGGTTATGTATTTAATCAAGCAAGTAAGTGAAATCAGTGGTGTATCGGTGCGCACTTTACATCACTATGACGAAATTGGATTGCTTTCCCCGAAGAAACAGGAAAATGGATATCGCTACTACAGCGATGAGGAATTGTCCCAATTGCAGACGATTCTCTACTATAAATATTTGGGATTTCCGCTGAAAGAGATAAAGTCCCTCATGAAGCAAGACGAGGATAATCTGTTGTCCCACTTAAAACATCAGTTGAAGTTAATGCAAAAAGAAAAAGACCGTCTTCTAACATTAATCGATACATTAGAAAAGACGATTGCGTCTACGGAAAGGAAAATGACGATGACAACCGAAGAAAAATTCAAAGGGTTCACCTTCAAGGATAACGAGAAATATAAACAGGCCGCGACTGAAAAATACGGCGAAACCGTGATGAACGAGGCCGAAGAAAGACAAAAAGGCAAAGAAGAAATCGTAGCGGACGGCTTCAACAAGATCTGGTTCGCTTTTGCGGATAATATCGAAAAAGGCCTACCAGCAACAAGTGCCGAAAATGTGGACTTAGCCAAACAACTCCACCAACACATGTGCACTTATGCCTTCGACTGCTCGATCGATGTCTTCTCAAGCATCGGATTCGGCTACGCGCAAAACGAAGAGTTCAGAACGAACCTCGATAAATACGGCAAAGGTGTTGGCCAATACGCTTGCGACGCGATTCAAGCCTATGTCGCACAGGAGAGAAAATAATCAAAAGAGGAGTAAGACATTTGTCCTACTCCTCTATTTTTATCTCACAAATACTAATTTTTCTGGTGTTGAGAGTTCCGCATCATAAGCGAATCCGTCTTCTCTAAAAGCTTCCAACTGCTTCACGTCTGTGACTTGTTCGCGCATGGCAAAACCCACTAGCAACCCACGCCCTTTTTTTGACGTCGTTGAGTGTTGTTTCAACTTGCCGTCTTTGCGTTCGTAAAATTCCACGTCTATCCAGTTGTAACGCGAGCGCTCTAGTAATGTGCTGAACTCGTCGCTCGCACAGTTCACTACCGTTTCCCCTTCTTCGAACAACTCGGCCCACTCCGCTTTCCAGTAAGCCTTCAAGCTCTTCCCGTTCACGCGCAATAGTCGTAACATATCCAAGCGATACGGCTTCACAAAAGTATCCGGCGCCACGGCTCCATATAACGCAGACAAGATGCGCACATGCTTGCTTCCATAGCCTAAGCCCTTGTTCCATCCCTCTACTTGCTTCAACCAGCGAAAGGCCAGTCCGTTGTAGAGTTCGATGGCAGGCGCTGCTTCGGCCACCTTCCATCCTTCGATAAACGCTTTATTTTCGTCGAGCAACTTCCCTTTGACCCCTAGCACACGAGAGAGGTCCTCTTCAGGCACTTCTCTCACAGCTTCTATCACTTTTGCGGCTGCCGGGCTCACTTCCCAGTCGCGTTTCTCTAATGCGTCACAATTCATTTCCTTTGCAGGCGATAATATTAATTTCATCTCGGCACTCCTTTTCATTGTCCCCCTTAGTTTACCGTACCCGCCGTATTTTGACAAAACACAAGGAGCAATTTATACTGAATACTATCAACTAAAAGGAGAATTCTATGCACGTTATCATCAATTCCATCGCCTTATTTTACTTATTACCATTCATCAGCGTTGGAGTCTATACGATTGGAACGCAAAAACATTCATTCGCAAACTTCCTACTATTCTTTGGAGGAGTCACTGCTCTTCATTCCGCCCGTTTGATTTACGAAAAATCAGTCACTGGATATATCTTCTGGATTTTAGCGTGGGCAGTCATGTTATACGCGTCCTATTGGAACAATCAGCACGAAAAACCATATAAAACAGAAAACCAAATGCTTGAGTTTGTTGTCTGCTTTGTCAATAGAAATCCATTTCCAGATAAAATTCAAGACCCAAACAAAGCACGTGCCATCGTTGCACTCGTTATTACATTTTTAATGATTATCGCTTAACAAGGAGGGCCTCATATGGGCTATGTATTCATCATCTTTTTTATTCTTAGTTTCTTTATCGTCACATTCGCACTCTTGCATTTACTCGCAGGCGGCGCCGCTCTTCTAAAAGGAGACAAAACAACAGGAAACATCCTCGTTTTTGCAGGAGGACTCATCGCACTTCCTACAATCCCATTACTCGCAGTGTTACCTGGAATTCCATTCCTAACATGGATCCTTGGGGCAACGCTTTGCTGCGTGGGAGCGTACATGAACGGAAAAGAAAAAGGCAACATCAACAAATCACATCACGCTATCCGCATCACCATCGCAGTCCTTCTCACGCTTGGATTGGCGTTTGTTTAATCAACATCAAAAATAGCGTACGGAAAATTCCGTACGCTATTTCTCTTTCTACCACACCATAATGATTGTCCCAGTCGCAATCAGTGCACACCCAATCAAGGACTTCACCGTAAATGTATCATGCAAGAAGAAAAAGGCTAATATCAACGTGAAGACGATACTTAACTTATCGACCGCCGCTACTTCTGTTGCACTCCCCATCTGAAGCGCCTTGTAGTAACAAAGCCACGAAGCCCCTGTAGCAATCCCTGATAAAATCAAAAAGATCCAACTCTTCCTGCTAATCTCGGACAACCCGTTTTGATTATTCGTCACGAATACCATCAGCCACGACATCACAACGACCACAACCGTGCGTACCGCCGTCGCCAAATTCGAGTTCACACCATCAATCCCAATCTTCGCCAAAATCGACGTCAACGCCGCGAACACCGCTGACAACAATGCAAATACAATCCACATAACCCAGGACTCCTCTTTCATCAATTCTTCCTCTAGTATACCCCTACTTCCTCCTCGTTCCAAGCATCCCCGTTCATAAAAAAGTGTCTTCTCCGTTCATTTCCACTATAATAAAGACGAAGGCAAACACTCTTCCCTTCGCATCATTTTTCGGATTTGGAGAAATCATTATGGTTACTACATTCTCTATGATATTATCTTTAGGTTTTAATGTTTACTTCTTTCCTATCTACCATATAATGAGTGGACTTAGAGCCATTTTTTTCCTTAAAAACCTTAAAGCTGGCTTATGCCTCATTATTGGCGGTTCAATCCTTGAAGCAGTTGCTTATTACGGCTTTTATAGCGCCGAAACCATCCCCTGGCTTCAACAAAGCGCTGGCCTTCTCTGGCTTCTCGGCGGTATCCCATGCTATATCGGCATTTATTTGATTAACAAAAAAATGAACAAAGTAGACCTTGTTACCTTTATCATACTCACCATATGCTTCGTCCTCGGACTCATCGCTGTAATCAACTAAATCTAAACCAACAAAGACTCGTCCGCGAGTCTTTTCCTATTTCTAGCACTCTTTAAGCAGCTTCCAAAGTTTTAGCACCCCGTGTCGCGGATGTTCCGGTCTAGACGAAGCAAATTTTAATCGTTCAAAAGCCAGCCCCTCTCGTTTTTCTATCAAAAAAAATAAAGAAAAATTCGTTGAATCATTGTGTTTCCAGAACAAGAAGCTTGCGAGTTTCTTTGGATTCCCTCCAAACGCCTAAGGAGAATAAACGAAAAGAATCAGTTTATTGAAAGAATAGTGGGACTAAGCATTAAAACGAATAAGAGGACGTAGGAATTTATTCCGTACGTCCTCTTTGAGGCTTTAAAGGTGAGAGACCTTAGGCTCGAACCGGTGCCCCACTATAACTCTTTCAATAATAAAACTGATTCTGAACTCGTTTATCCGATAATTCACTCATTCCCCTAAAATCCAAAGAAACGAAGCGAAGCTTCGCCTTTTCTTTCAAGCACATACTCATAACACAATGGTTCAACGAATTTTATCCTTTTATCAAGTTCGGTTATCTTTTTTATTTTTTTGCACACAAAAAGCCGAGAGGATTCTCGGCTTTTCAAGGCGATTATTTGTTTGCTAATAAGTCGCGGATTTCTTTTAAATAATCTTCTGCAGTTGGTGCAGCTGGAGCAGCAGCTTCTTCAGCTTGGTTACCTTTAGCTAATTCAGAAGCTTTGTTCATACCTTTAATGATTAAGAACAATACAGCGCCAACGATTACGAAGTTGATGATTGCAGCGATGAAAGCACCGATACCGATTTGAGCAGAACCTAAACGGAATGAAACTGCTGCGATATCTCCTGTGTTTGCTACCATAGCGATGATTGGTGAAATAATATCATTTACTAATGAATCAATGATTGCTTTGAAAGCTCCACCGATGATAACCGCTACCGCTAATTCAACGATATTCCCGCGCATTAAAAACTCTTTAAACTCTTTTAACATAAATGTTTTCCTCCTTTGTTTTTTAGGTTAAATAATTACCTTAAACAGAATACTAAAATTAAAACTAAAATACAACTAAAAACATTCAGAAATTTACACTTTTCGGACATAATTTTGCGGAGTGTATTTTTCTACTGAAAATCCGACTTCTTCCCCTGCTGCCATGCGGGACAAACATTCGCCAATCCAGACACCGCTTGTAAGCCCTGAAGAGCCCAAACCACTTGCTACAAAGGCATTTGTCGTATTTGGCACTTCGCCAAAGAACGGTAGAAAATCGGATGTATACGCACGCGTTCCGACGCGCACCCCACTGCGTTTGGCATTTTTTAGACTTGGAAGACTCGCACACGCTTCTTCGTACATGCCGTTTAAGAGCTCTTCATCTGGAACCAAATCGAAACCTTGCGTATTTTCATGAGTCGCTCCGACTAAAATCTTACCTTCTGGGAACGGAAGAATATCAATCTCACCGTGCAACATACACACTGGCCATTTCGACGTATCTTCGGTTGTCTCCAAGGTAAGTTCAATCAACTGACCCTTTTGCGGACGCACATCCACATAGTAGCCAAGCGGTTCGAGCAGTTCTTTCACCCACGCACCACTAGAAAGGACCACCGCATCGAAGGCTTGCACCTCTTCGCCAAGGCGCACACGGACCTCTTCGCCTACAGCTTCAAGCGTTACTTTTTCTCGGACCACACGAGCCCCGTTCTTTTCGGCCTGTTCTAATAAAAGAGCAACGAGCAACTCGCCGTCCACGCGTCCACCACCGCTACAATAGAGTGCACCGTCTGGATTCGACCAACCCAGAATCACATGTGCTACGTCTTCTGGAGTTAAAGCACGCACCTCGCCAATCATCGGCGCATCCACGCGGCGCTCCACGGCCATCTCTTCGACCTTCGCCAATTGCTTCTCAGTATGCTTGAAAATGTACGCCCCGACTTGCTCATACGGCAACTCACTGACACCATCTGCGCGTAACTGATCCATCAATTGCGGATAGTACGCCGCCCCATGTGAGACGAGCTGGTACCAGTCTTTATTGCGACGTTGCGATAACCATGGGCAAATAATCCCGGCAGCCGCCTTCGTTGCTTGGCCCACGCCCGCGTCAAATACCGTTACTTCGATTCCTTTTTTGCTGAGCTGATACGCCGCAGTCGCCCCGACGATGCCAGCCCCTACGATTGCTACTTTCTTCGTCATCTTCTTCACTCCTAGCCGAAGTCTCTTGTTTCAAATTGCCCTTCTCGTTCAAACCACTCTGCCACTGTTAGAAGCAATGCCTCTTGTCCACGCGCCGCCATTAACTGTACGCCGAATGGAAGTCCTTTTTCGGTCAAAAAGACTGGCAAACTAATCGCTGGTGCTCCCGTAATATTGGATAATTGCGTAAATGGTGTCAGCGCGAGTGTTCGGTCAAACATGCGCCAAATCACACTTTGTTGTTCCGGAACACTTAGTTCGTCCATATGCTCTAACGCGTATCGCACCGATTCTTCCATCGGGAACTGCGTATGAAGCGGAGCCACGTCGCTCACACTCGGCGTTAAAATCAAATCGTACTGCTCATGGACTTTTTCCATCGCATGTGCATACGTGTCCCATTTCGACAAAGCAGTGCTGTAATCTTTTGCTAAAATGCGTTCCCCAGACTGGTAAATCCCCCAAGTCATGAGTTCCATATCGTCTTTGGTGAACTTGCGGCCAAAGCTTGCCTCCATGCCTTGGAACATCGCCGCCGTCTCCACACTATTCATCACATAATAGTTCTTCATCACTTCTACGCCATCAACTGGCCAGCCAATCGGTTCGACCACACAGCCAAGTCCCTCTAGGAAATTCACGGCCTTACGAAGCGCCGCCTTGGCTTCCGGAGCGACAAAACTTTCAATAGGAGATTTCTCAATCACACCTACTCGAAGCGGACGGTTTGGAAGTGCGTCCCAGTCTTTAATAAGCGGTGTTAAAAATGGGCTGTCTTTTTGCTCGACTTGCATCCATTTCAACAACTCGCGGGTATCACGAACCGTCTTCGTCATCGCAAAATTCACCGAAGCGCCTTGCCAGCCACGATAGCTACCAGGGCCCACAGGAATGCGACCACGACTCGGCTTCAATCCGATGAGACCCGTAAAGCTCGCCGGAATCCGAATCGATCCACCGCCGTCACTCGCCCCCGCAATCGGAACGATGCCACCAGCCACGGCAGACGCAGCCCCACCGCTGGACCCGCCGGCATTGCGATTGAGGTCATACGGATTATTCGCAGTGCCCCATAGTTGCGGCTCCGTCATATTCTTAAAGCCAAACTCTGGCGTATTCGTACGTCCTACAACGATAAAACCAGCTGCTTCCAGACGCTTCACGAAGTTATCTGTGCGATTTACTGGAATTCCCTTCAAGAGCTTACTTCCCGCGCTTGACGGTTCTCCTGCCTGATTTTGTCCGAGGTCCTTCAATAGAAGCGGCACCCCGCCAAATGGCAAGCCTTCAAACGAACGCGCCTCCGCTTCTTCTAGCGCACGCTCTGCCTGCAAGTGCACGACCGCGTTTAGCGCTGGGTTTCGTTGTTCAATTTTATCTAATGTCTCTTGGACTAATTCCTTTGGAGATACCTCGCCACTTGCGACGGCCTCTCTCATCTCGATGGCGTCTTTCCACATAGTTTCACGTCCCTTCATGTCTTCCTTATTGTACAGTGAAACGGAAAGTCGGTAAAGGCTCACGCAGCAAGGACCACGTTGATACCGACAGAAAGTGCTAGAATTTTTTGGAAACAAATTCCGGAAAAACAACCCCTGTTACCGTTTACTCCTGACTTTTCCAACGCGATTTTGGAAATTGAATAAAATATGAAGAAACTATTGAGAAATATATAAAAATTGGTAGTAAAAATTTATATTTGTGATATAATAATACATATAAACTTTACCGAGAACATTGACTAGACGGCTTTTTGCAAGGGTTGCTCTATTTTTTTGGAGATTTTAGTTAAAGTTCTCACAAATTAATACCTTTAGGAGGAAAAATAATGAAAGATTTCATCAAAGGAAGACTCTCGAAGTTACTCTTCGTATTGTTCATCCCGATGTTATTATTCATGCTGGCCCCTCAATCAGTGGTGAACGCAGCAGACGTTAGTAATAACATCAGTTCATTGACGGTCTCTTCAAGCGAAATTACAGACGGCGGACAAACGACCGTTAAATTTACGTTTGACGAACACGCCCAAAAAATCAAAGCTGGAGACACTCTTGAAGTGACTTGGCCAAGTTCAGGCACTCTTCACGGGACTGGATTTAAGAAAACCATCCAATTGACCATCGAAGGGAAATACGTTGGGGACATGGTCATCAAAGACGGTTCTGCCAAAGTAACGTTCAACGACGGCATCACTGGCCTTGAGAACGTTCGCGGTTGGGGTGAATTCGAAATCGAAGGTCACAACGACACAGCAACAGACAAAGAACACGTTGGTAAATTCACCATCGTGAGCGGAGACAAATCTGTCGACTTGAACGTGAAGAAAATGGCGACTGGCGTAAACAACGCTCCATTCTACTTAAAAGCTGGGGACATGCACGCTGACGACCCTGAACACATTCTTTGGACATTAACGATTAACGCGATGAACTTAGAAGTAGACGGCGACGTTCGTGTTGAAGACGAAGTGCAAGGCGGACACAAATTAGTGACAGACAGCTTTAGCATTACAACAACAGGAGCAAAACCTGGCTACTTTGCTGGCGATACAGCGATTGAAGATTTCAAAGCTGCTTTCCCAGGCTCAACATTTACCGTAGACGCTTCTGGAAAAATCACAATCACGATTCCAAAAGACTTAATCAACAAGACTGGTGTTCTTATTTTCTATCGTACAAAAGTAGAAAACGAAAACCAAAAAGACTTCAAGAACAACACGAAAGTTTGGTACCAAGTCAAAGGTGAAACTGCGGTTGTGGCAAAAGAAGTAAACGCATCTGTTGCAAACATCAATGCAAACGGTGGTGTTGACGGAGACCAATCTCTTCCAAAGATAACAACAACAGAAGCTCCTACTACAACAGAAGCTCCTACAACTACAGAAGCTCCTACAACTGTTACAACAACAACTGAAGGACCAAGTACAGTAGTGACAACAGAAAATACAACAACTACTGAAGAAAAACCTGAATTACCAAACACTGGTACAACAAACTACAATCTTCTAGTTGTAATCGCAAGTGTGTTATTAGTTGGCGCTTATGCAATTGTTCGTAAAGAAGTAAAATAATAGAATAAAATCCTCTTGAAGAAAGTCTAAGTCTTTGAACTTAGGCTTTTTTCTTTGTTTTGAAAAAATGTGCATATAATAGTAGTTTTTGCTATCTTTTTTGCCAATAAATGCTATAATGAGAAAGTTAAAAATGATATTCCCGAAAGGATACACAATGTGTAGATGCCTTGTAACCGGAATTGAATGGGGGAAAAAGAAATGGAAAAAATTTTATTTACATCGGAATCCGTAACAGAAGGACATCCCGATAAAGTTGCTGACCAAATTAGTGATGGTATTTTAGATGCCATTCTTGCTCAAGATCCAACAGCGCGTGTAGCCTGTGAGACTGTAGTAAATACTGGTTTAGTCGTTTTAGTAGGAGAAATCACAACAAGTGCAGTTGTCGATTATCAACAAGTTGCTCGTGATACGATTCGTAAAATTGGTTATACAGATCGTAAATACGGATATGATGCAGATTCAGTAGCTGTATTAGTTTCACTTGATAAACAATCACCTGATATTGCAATGGGTGTTGATGATGCGTTAGAAACTCGTGGACAATCTGAAGAGTTTGGAGCAGGAGACCAAGGTTTAATGTTTGGTTACGCTACTAACGAAACAGAGTCTTATATGCCACTGCCAATTGACCTAAGTCATAAGTTAGCTTACCAATTGGCAAAAGTTCGTAAGGAAAAACAATTAGATTACTTAGGTCCAGATGGAAAAGTTCAAGTGACAATCGAGTACACACCTGAACACCAAGTAAAACGTATCGATACAATTGTTGTAAGTACACAACATGATGAAGAAATTTCTCAAGAGCAAATCAGAAAAGATGTCTTAGAGTATGTTGTAAAACCGGTCGTACCAGCTGAATTACTCGACGGTGAAACTCGTTACTTCATTAACCCAACTGGTAAATTCGTTATCGGTGGTCCTGTTGGTGACTCAGGATTAACTGGACGTAAAATCATCGTTGATACTTACGGAGGTTATGCGCGTCACGGTGGTGGAGCTTTCTCTGGTAAAGACTCTACAAAAGTAGACCGTTCAGCAAGTTATGCAGCTCGTTACATTGCTAAAAATGTTGTAGCAGCCGGTCTTGCTGATAAATGTGAAATTCAATTAGCGTATGCCATTGGGGTAGCACAACCAGTTTCCATCGCTGTAGATACATTTGGAACAAACCATGTACCAGAAGAAAAAATTATCGAAGTGATTCGTAAAGAGTTCCGTTTAACTCCAAAAGGAATTATCGAAACATTAAACTTACGTAGACCAATCTACCAACAAACAGCCGCTTATGGACATTTCGGTAGAACAGATATTGAACTTCCATGGGAACAACTGAATAAAGTAGAAGAGTTAAAAGCTTATTTTGCTTAATATAATGAAGAAATCCAACCTCTAAAAAGAGGTTGGATTTTGTTTTTAGTAGAAAATTATCATATATGATAATTTTCTACTTTTTTTCTATGACGTAACAAATCGGCGGACAGTTAATTTGATTGATGAATTGATATTTTAATACGGACCATTTCTTTTGCGGGAGAACTGAAATGAGTTCTTCTACAGAATTTTTTTCTTCGATTCCACCATCATGCCCATAGTAGGAAACGATAATTATTTTCCCATTTTTCTCCAATCGAGTTAGCAAAATCTGGATAGCTTCCAGAGTAGAAGAGGGAGTTGTGATGATTTTTTTATCACTTCCTGGTAAATATCCAAGATTAAAAATCGCTAATCGAACCAAATCTTGATCACCTAAATAATTAGAAATTTGAGCGTGAGAGTCCAAAATATACGTTACTTTTCCTTCCAAGTCATTGTTTTGTAATAATTGTCTTGTTTGTAAAATAGCTTGCTCTTGAATATCGAAAGCTAGAATTTTTGATCCTTTTTCTATATGTTGTGCCAGGAAAAGTGTATCATGTCCATTTCCTGCGGTTGCGTCGATAAAGATTCCATCTTCTAAATTTACAGAAAGAATCATTTCGTGACTAAATTGCTGTGCATTCTTCAAAATAAGCACCTCTTAACTAAAATTTTACATTTTGTTACATAATTTTTACGGATATTAAGAGTATACGACGATTTGCGTGTTCGTGCAACGTTCCCCTACACAAAAGAATTTATCCTACTATAATGAATAACGAATTAGTTTTTAGATGGAGGAAAAAAGGATGACAGAAACAAAACACGAAAGATATTTACGTTTAAAAAAGGAAAAACAAATGAAAGCTTTAAAGGCTGCAAATAAAAACTTACAAAAGACAGTTGCAGTTGTTGGAGCGACGACAGTAGCGGGATTAGTACTTGCGCCAAAATCACATGCATATACAGTAACTTCAAATCAAGTACAATCACCAGCGCAACAATTCTTAAATAAAATTATTCCTGCAGCTCAACAAGCTACAGAAGGAAAAGATGTATATACTTCAGTAATGATCGCACAGGCAGCGTTAGAATCTGCATGGGGAACTAGTGCGTTATCTGCTGAACCAAACCACAACTTATTTGGTGTGAAAGGGAACTATAACGGTCAATCTGTAAACATGTATACATTAGAAGATGCTGGAGCTCAAAAATACTATGGTATTTACGACAACTTCAGAAAATATCCTTCTTACAAAGAGTCTATGGATGATTATGTAGATAAAATTATTAACGGTATTAAAGGTGCGCCAATGTTCTATTCAGGTGCATGGAAGAGCCGTACAAACAGCTATCAAGATGCTACACGTTACTTAACAGGACGTTATGCAACAGATACTGCATATTACGCAAAATTAAACCGTATTATTGAACAATATGGATTAACAAAATATGATAATGGAACTGCAACTGCAATTGCTGCTGGTATTGAAGAAAGAACTTCTTCAGTTGGTGGACAATACACAGTTCAAGCAGGTGATACCTTATACGGTATCAGCCGTAAAGCTGGTGTAAGTGTGGACCAATTATTAACTGTGAATGGTTTATCAACTTCATCAGTGATTCGTCCTGGTCAATCATTATCTTTAGGTACACCAGCAAAACAAACAAACTCTACAGTAGCTACAACAGTTAGCACAAAATCAGTTTCAAATACTGCTAAAGCAACTGCAAATGGGTACTACACTGTTAAAGCAGGGGATACATTATATGGAATTAGCCGTAAATTCGGTATGAGTTTATCTCAATTAGTTTCAGCAAATGGAATTTCTACTTCTAGCGTAATCCAACCAGGTCAAACTTTACGTGTTGTAGGTGGCGAATCTGCATCAACAGTTGTTAAAACAAATACTGCTTCAACTCGTACAAGCGGAGGTAACTACATTGTACAACCTGGAGATACTTTATACAGTATTGCACGTCGTTCAGGCATGAGCTTAAACACATTATTAAGCATCAACGGATTATCACAATCATCAGTGATTTTCCCTGGACAAAGCTTAACAGTTGGTCAATCAGATGGACGTACAGTATCTGCTGGATACACACCATCTAAAACAACAGCGACTTCAACATCAACTTCTGGAACATATACAGTTCAAGCAGGTGATACATTATACAGTATTGCTCGTCGTTCAGGCATGAGCTTAAATACATTATTAAGCATCAATGGATTATCACAATCTTCAGTAATCCGTCCTGGCCAAACATTATCTGTTTCAGGAAATGCTAGCCAAGCAACTGCTACACAAGTAAGCTACCAATCAGCTGGGTCAACATCTGGTAACGGTACTTATACTGTTAAAGCAGGAGATACTTTATACCGTATTGCTTACAACCACGGTATTTCATTAACAACATTGTTATCAATCAACGGTTTGTCAGAAACAAGCACAATCCGTCCTGGTCAACAATTAGCGGTATCTGGATCAGCAAAAACAACAACTACAACTTCAGCTAAAACAGTAAGCTATTCAACAGGTGCATCAACTCACACTGTTCAAGCTGGTGATACTTTATTCCGTATCGCTAAGAATAACGGATTAACATTATCTGAATTAAAAGCTTTAAATGGCTTAACTTCAAACAACATCCGTGTTGGTCAAGTGTTGAAAGTTTCAAAATAATCTGCTAGAATAAGACTCACAAAAGCAGATAGAGGAATAGTAAGTTTCTTTGATAGACGTAGAGAGTGCATGGCTGGTGAAAATGCATCATTTCAATAAACTGAACTCGCCTTTTAGCTGAACTCTGAACTAATAGTAAGAGTTTCCGCCTCGCCAGCGTTACAGGTAAGATGAGTAAAATAATTAGGTGGTAACACGTATTGCGTCCTATCTGTCATTGACAGGTGGGGCGTTTTTTATTTTGAAAGGAGTGAATCAGATGACATTTAATCATCTAGAAATCGAGCCTAAATGGCAAAAATATTGGAAAGAACATCATACGTTCAAAACAACAGAAGATCCTTCTAAGAAAAACTTCTACGCGTTAGATATGTTCCCTTATCCTTCAGGACAAGGACTTCACGTAGGACACCCAGAAGGTTATACAGCAACAGATGCCATTTCTCGTATGAAACGTGCACAAGGATACAATGTACTTCACCCAATGGGATGGGATGCATTTGGACTCCCTGCAGAACAATACGCTCTTGATACAGGAAATGACCCAGCAGAATTCACAAAAGTAAACGTTGCGAACTTCAAACGTCAAATTAATGAATTAGGGTTCAGCTATGACTGGGACCGCGAAATTAATACAACGGATCCAGAATACTATAAATGGACTCAATGGATTTTCACTAAACTAGTGGAAATGGGACTTGCATATGAAGCTGAAATTCCAGTGAACTGGTGCCCAGCTCTTGGAACAGTACTTGCCAACGAAGAAGTTATTGATGGTAAGAGTGAACGTGGAGGACATCCTGTTTACCGTAAACCAATGAAACAATGGATGTTGAAAATCACAGCTTATGCGGATCGTCTATTAGAAGATTTGGATGAGTTGGATTGGCCAGAAAGCATTAAAGATATGCAACGTAACTGGATTGGTCGTTCAGAAGGGGCGCAAGTTCGTTTCAACGTTAAAGGAACAGATGAAAGCTTCGAAGTCTTCACAACACGTCCGGATACATTATTTGGAGCGACTTACAATGTATTAGCGCCAGAACATGAATTAGTTCAAAAGATTGTCACTCCTGAACAAAAAGAAGCAGTAGATGCTTATATTGCTGCTGTTTCAACAAAATCAGACTTAGAACGTACAGAACTTTCTAAAGAGAAAACTGGGGTATTCACTGGAGCATATGCGATTAACCCAGTGAACGGTAAAGAAATTCCAATCTGGATTGCAGACTATGTATTAAGTACTTATGGTACAGGTGCGATCATGGCTGTTCCAGCTCACGATGAACGCGACTACGAATTCGCTAAAGTATTTGGATTAGACATCATTCCAGTCATCGAAGGCGGAAACGTCGAAGAAGAAGCATACACTGGTGACGGTGTGCATATTCATTCAGATTTCCTAGATGGATTGAATAAAGCTGATGCGATTGCAAAAATGAATGAATGGCTAGAAGAACATGGCGTAGGAGCAGCTAAAGTAAGCTATCGTCTACGCGACTGGTTGTTCTCACGCCAACGTTATTGGGGTGAACCAATTCCAGTGATTCATTGGGAAGACGGTACTATGACAACTGTTCCTGAATCTGAATTGCCATTAGTATTGCCTAAAACAGATAAAATTCGTCCTAGTGGTACTGGGGAATCTCCACTGGCTGCAATTGAAGACTGGCTTTATGTCACAGACCCTGTAACAGGTAAGAAGGGTCGTCGTGAAACAAATACAATGCCACAATGGGCAGGAAGCTCATGGTACTTTGTACGTTATGTTGATCCACATAACAAAGAAAGACTTGCAGATCCTGAGAAAGTAAAACAATGGTTACCAGTTGATTTATATATTGGTGGTGCAGAGCATGCCGTTCTTCACTTACTATATGCTCGTTTCTGGTATAAAGTGTTATACGATTTAGGAGTTGTTCCAAACAAAGAACCGTTCCAAAAACTATTTAACCAAGGAATGATTCTTGGTGAAGGTAATGAGAAAATGTCTAAATCTAAAGGGAATGTTGTAAACCCTGATGATGTGGTTCGTGAATATGGTGCGGATACATTACGTGTTTATGAAATGTTCATGGGACCTCTTGATGCATCGATTGCTTGGAGTGAAAAAGGACTTGAGGGTAGCCGTAAGTTCCTAGACCGCTTCTGGAGATTGATGATTGATGATAATGGTAAAATGCGTGACCGTATCACAAAACTAAACGATGGTAAATTGGATAAAGTGTACCATCAAACAGTGAAGAAAGTGACAGAAGACTTCGAAGAGTTGCATTTCAATACTGCAATCTCTCAAATGATGATTTTCGTTAACGAAGCTTATAAAGCAGACGCATTGCCATTCGACTACATGAAAGGTCTTGTACAATTGATTGCGCCATTAGCACCACATATGGCTGAAGAAATCTGGAGTAAATTCGGATTCACAGAATCAATTAGCTACGAACCATGGCCAACTTACGATGAATCTAAATTAGTAGAAGACGAAGTAGAAGTGATTTTCCAAGTCAATGGGAAAATTAAAGCACGCGTAATGGTTCCAACAAACGCAGATGCTGCAGCTCTTGAAGCACTTGCAAAAGAGCATGATTCAGTGAAATCTGCCATCGAAGGAAAAACAATCCGTAAAGTGATTGCTGTTCCAGGACGTTTAGTAAACATCGTTGCGAACTAATGGAATTTGAAAGGATAGTAGAATGATTTATTTTGATAATGCAGCAACAACGAAAATTTATGATGATGCATTAACGAGCTATGTTCAAGTTAGCCAAAAGTTCTTCGGAAATCCATCGAGCTTACACCAATTAGGAGTCGATGCTTACCAAGTGTTGACCAAAGCTAGAGCACAAGTAGCTAGTTTATTATCAGTTCAACCTGAGGAGATTTTCTTCACCTCAGGCGGAACTGAATCGAATAACTGGGCGATTAAAGGAACAGCTCTAGAAAAATCTGTATTTGGGAAGCATATCATTACGACAAAGATTGAACATCCTTCAGTCATTCAGACATGTAAGCAATTAGAACGCTTCGGGTTTGAAGTGACGTACTTAGATGTCGATTCTAAAGGGATTGTAAGTATAGACCAATTAAAAGAGAGCCTTCGTAAAGATACGATTCTAGTAAGTGTGATGGCTGTTAATAATGAAGTTGGAGCAGTTCAACCAATTGCTGAGATTGCCAAAGTACTAGAGGAATATCCATCGATTCATTTTCATGTGGACTGTGTGCAAGCAGTAGAACGCGCAAGCCAGTTATTATCTATTGGGCGTATTGACTTATTGAGCCTTTCTGCGCATAAATTCCATGGACCACGAGGCGTTGGGATTATGTATAAGAAATTTGGACGTAAGATTCAAGCGCTCTTAACAGGTGGCGGACAAGAAAAAGGGGAACGTAGTACAACGGAAAACCTTCCAGGAATTGTAGCTACAACAAAAGCTCTGCGAATGGCTTTAGAAGAAGAGTCAGTTACGGGAGAACTTCGTAGTCAATTATGGAAAGAGTTAGCAACAAAACCTGAAATTCGCATCTTCTCGCCTGAAGATGGAGCGTCTCATGTATTATGCTTTGCCATTAAAGGCGTTCGTGGAGAGGTCGTTGTTCATGCTTTTGAAAATCACGGCATTTATATTTCTACGACTTCAGCTTGTTCAAGTAAAAAAGCAGATTCATCTAGTACGCTTTACGCGATGGATGTGCCAACTGAATGGGCGACAGGAGCTGTTCGTGTAAGCTTCTCAAACGACAATACAAAAGAAGAAGTAGAACAGTTTATCAAGGTTCTGCATCAGTTAATGAAACAATTTTCGTTTTTAAAATAAAAGGAGGAAATCGTTGAAAACTAGAATTTTGATTCGCTATGGTGAACTTTCTACAAAGGGTAGAAACAAGAAGATGTTCACTCAGAAATTAGCGTCAAATATTAAAAAAGCCTTAGTAGACTTTCCTCAGGTAAAGGTGATTCCTGACTATGACTTTATGTATTTAGATTTACACGAAGCACCTGAAGAAGCAGTTATCGAAAAGGTAAAACCAATTTTTGGGATTCAATCTATTTCGCCAGTATATATTGTTGAAAAAGATATGGAAGTGGCTAAAAAAGTTGTTCTCGACTTATTAAGCCAAGAAGACCTTGAAGGAAAAACATTTAAGATTATGACAAGACGCTCGGATCATACATTCGAGATGGATACGAATCAAATCAACTTGTTTTTAGGGGATGCTGTTCTTGAAGAATTTCCAGAAATCAAGGTTCAATTAAAACAACCAGATATTACGGTACGTATTGATGTGCGCCGTGAACACTTAATGGTGAGTCTGAAGACGATCCAAGGAGCAGGAGGACTTCCAGTTGGTACAAGTGGTCGCGCGATGCTGATGCTATCTGGTGGGATTGATTCGCCGGTAGCAGGATATCTTGCGATGAAACGTGGAATGGAAATTCAATGCGTGCACTTTGCGAGCCCACCGTATACGAGCCCACAAGCGTTAGAGAAAACAAAACTCTTAGCAGCTAAAATTGCTCGTTTCGGTGGAAGTATTCAATTCTTAACGGTACCTTTTTCAAGAATTCAAGAGGAAATCAAGAAGAGTGTACCGGAAGCATATTTAATGACAATTATGCGTCGTTTCATGCTTCGTATTACGGATCAACTTAGAGAAAATGCACGTGCTCTTGCGATTGCCAATGGGGAATCAGTGGGGCAAGTGGCTTCTCAAACATTAGATAGCATGGTGGCGATTAATGATGTCACAAATACACCAATTATTCGTCCAGTAGCTACAATGGATAAACTCGATATTATTAAAGTTGCTGAAGAAATTGATACATTCGAGTTATCGATTCAACCGTTCGAGGATTGTTGTACGGTGTTTGCGCCGCCAAGTCCAAAGACAAAACCGAAACTGGAGAAGGCTCGCCAATATGAAGCACGTCTTGATGTGGAAGGGTTAATTAAAGAGGCTGTAGAGGGGACAGTGATTGAAGAAATTACTGCAAACTATACAACTCCAGTAGAAACAGCAAATCAAGAGATTGACGATTTATTTTAAGATAAAAAGAAGCGATGCTATTCCGTTTGGAGTAGCATCGCTTTTTGTTGTTTTATTGGAAGTATTCTTTAAGCGCGTTTGCAATACTTTTTGCGATGTTTTGTTGATATTCTTCAGAAGAAATCACTTTGTTATCGCCTTGGTTATTTAAGTATCCAAGTTCTAAAAGAATTGATGGACGAGCATTATCACGAAGAACCATGAAGTTTTGGAATCTGCTTCCTTGGTTTTTCAATGGTAGGTTTCGAGATAAGTATTTATTCACTGTCTGACTGAGACTTTCGCTCTTATCACTGTAGTAGTAGGCTGTTGTTCCGCTTGCACTATCATCTTCAGACGAGTCGAAGTGAATACTAATAAATGCATTTGCATTATTTTTATTACTAATTTCAGCACGCTCAGCAAGTGAAACAGAAGTGTCACTTGTTCTAGTTAAGATAACTTTTGCTCCCATTGCTTCGAGTTCTTTCTTCACAAGTAGAGCAGTTGTTAATGTATGGTCTGCTTCGTGTTTTTCACTGAAGTTTACAACAGCACCTGGATCTTCACCACCGTGCCCTGGATCGATGACAATCGTTGCGTTTTTAATTCCTTGAGGAATCGTTTCATCCGTTTCGATTCCAGCAAAGTTTGTAGTCACTAGCCAGTAAGGAATATATCCGTATTTTCCATTACCAACAGATACTTTATAGAAATCGCCTTCGCGGTCTTCGTAGACAAATTGTGTTCCTTTATCTACCGTACCGATTAATTCGGAAGTGACGTTGGAAGCTGAGTAAATAGGTGTTTCTTTTAGTTTTGTAACAAACATCTTGTTAGAGTCAATTGTTGTTGGAAGACCAGCTTGTTTGTTGAGAATTTCTTGAATCAATTCAATCGCGTAGTTTGTAGAGTCGCTATCCACATAACCTTCTTTATCAAAGTAACGAACTTTTAAGACTTTATCGTTCAATTCTTCAATGAGGTAGAAGAGTTCGCCGTTAGGAATTGTTAAGAGAACTTTCGAATTTTCATCCTGTGTTTCGCGTAATTTCAATCCGCCAGAAGCATATCCTTTCATCATCGTAGAAAGAAGGATATCTTTATCCTCGATATAGGCTACTTGATCATCATATTGAACTTGAATCCAACCGTTGTCGAGTTTATGCAAGGCCAGCAAGTATTGGTTTTTCGTAATTTCACCAACTGGAATGCCTTTAGCATCCATCGTATGGTATACCTTTAACGCCTTATCGCTTGTATTGACTGCGAATTCTACAATTTTATTTTTAACCACTGTAGATGTTTGAGTAGCCGTATTGCCACTATTCGTATCCGTATTTGCTTGGTGCGTATTTGCTTGCGGTTTTATTGTTGAACTTTCACTTACTAATGGATAGGCGATAATCCACAGAAGTAGAAGAGAAACAAGAAAGCCCAGCAGTTGCTGTATATTTTTCTTCTTAAAGAATTTCAGTAATGAATCCATAAGGGCTCCTTTTTATTTGTATATTTCCTCCTTATTATACCAATAAAAGCGCTATTTGTGTATAAAAAATAGCTTACAGCTTGATTGCAGAAGAATTATTTTAGTAAAATAAATAGAGAATAATGAAATATTTGGAGGATGATTATGTTAATTGGGTCTCACGTTTCGATGAGCGGAAAAGAAATGCTCTTGAATTCAGCAAAGGAAGCAGCAAGCTATAACGCAAATGTCATGATGGTTTATACAGGTGCTCCGCAAAACACAAGAAGAAAACCAATTGAAGAGTTAAATGTTGAAGCTGGGAAACAGTACATGAAAGAACATGGCATTGAAGAAGTTGTTGTCCATGCGCCTTATATTATTAACTTAGCTAACACTACAAAAGAAGGCTATATTGATTTTGCAATCGAATTTTTAAGAGAAGAATTGAAACGTGCAGAGGCGGTTGGTGCTACACAAGTTGTTCTACATCCTGGTTCTCACGTAGGGGCTGGTGTGGATGTAGGAATAAACCAAATCATCTACGGATTAAACCAAGTTCTAACGAAAGATCAAAAAGTTCAAATCGCATTAGAAACAATGGCGGGTAAAGGAACAGAGCTAGCTCGTACATTCGAAGAATTAGCACGTATTATCGACGGAGTGACGCACAATGAACATTTATCCGTAACGTTTGATACATGCCACGTTCACGATGCAGGGTATGATATTAAAAATGATTTATCAGGAGTATTAACTCATTTTGATAAAACAGTTGGCCTTGACCGTATTAAAGTCCTTCATGTAAATGATTCGAAAAATCCTGTGGGGGCTCATAAAGATAGACATGAGAACTTTGGTTTTGGAGAAATCGGATTTGAAGCGCTCATGAACGTTATTAATGTTCCTGAATTTAAACAGCTTCCAAAGATTCTCGAAACACCTTGGATTAAAGTGGAAGATAAAGTTCAAATTGCGCCATACAAAAAAGAAATTGAAATGATTCGTTCTGGAAAATTTGATTCAAACTGGATTGAAGAGTTATTAAAACAAGAAAGAGGGAAGTAATATGCATTCACACGATCATTGCTGCGGTCACGACCACTCAGGTCATAAAGAACAACATCATCATGACCATTCACATAATCATGTAGAAGAAGCGTTAGAAATCTTAAAAGAAGCGGGTTATAAACATACGAATAAACGCCAACGACTTGTTGAGATTTTAAATGATGCCAACCGTTACTTGTCAGCAAAGCAAGTGCAAGAATTGATTGCGCCTGAATTCCCACAATTAAGTTATGATACGATTTATCGTAATTTATATACTTTTGTACAATTGAATATTTTAGAAGAAACAGAATTGAACGGTGAAAAATTATTTAGATTCCGTTGCCAAGCTCATGGCCATCATCATCATTTCATTTGCGAAAAATGTGGTAGCACAAGAGAGATTGATATGTGCCCAATGGATTTCTTTAAAGATCAATTAGAAGGATGCGAAATTCATTCACATCGTTTTGAAATTTTTGGTCTTTGCGAAAAGTGCGCGGCAAAAGCGTAGTTTAAGGCTTTCCTAAAAAAGTTGAAAGAACCTTAGTAAAGTTGATTGACATTTTATGGAACCTTTCCTATAATAAAAAAAGGACATTTCGTTTGTTTGGTTATTCTATTCAAAAGAAAACAGTTACTTTTTATTGCTCGGAGGGAGGGAATAGGATATGTCAAAAACAGTTGTTCGTAAAAACGAATCACTTGATGATGCTCTTCGTCGCTTCAAACGTACTGTTTCTAAAACCGGAACTTTACAAGAGGCTCGCAAACGTGAGTTTTATGAAAAACCAAGTGTAAGACGTAAGAAAAAATCAGAGGCAGCTCGTAAACGCAAGTTCTAGTCAACTCTGTGTATCATAGACTATGTCAGGCTGGGGCTATTAGTCCCAGTCTTTTTTTATCAATCAAACGAAATCAAAAGAATGGAGCGATTATAATGTCATTAAAAGAAACAATTAATAACGATATCAAAACAGCGATGAAAGCTAAAGACAAAGAAACATTAGCTGTATTACGTATGATTAAAACAGCGATTCAAGCTGCTGAAATTGACAAAAAATCAGATTTAACACCTGAAGAAGAATTAACAATTTTATCGCGTGAAGCCAAACAACGTCGTGATTCTATTGTTGAATTCGAAAAAGCAGAACGCCAAGAATTAGTTGAAAAAACACAAGGCGAATTAGCGATTGTTGAGAAATACTTACCAGCGCAACTTTCATTAGAAGAAGTGCAAGCAAAAATTGCCGAAATCGCTGAACAAGTAGGTGCAACAACACAAAAAGAATTCGGTAAATTAATGGGTGCCGTAATGCAGGCTCTTAAAGGACAAGCAGACGGTAATGTCATTAAAGAACAAGTAAAAGCACACTTAAACAAATAAGTGTGGATTGGAGGATAACTGATTGGAAAAAGAAACCTTTAAAGCAAGTGTTGAATTAAGTGATAACCCTCAATTAATTCAATTATTTGGTTCTCAAGATCAGAATATTCGTTTTATTGAAGATTCATTCCAAGTACAAATTACCCATCGTGGGGAGCAACTCTTTATTACTGGAGAAGAAGAGGCTGTTTCACAAGTAAAAGAACTGCTTAATCAGCTTCAAGACTTAATTGCACGTGGAATCAGTATTTCAAAAACTGATATCATTACGGCTGTAAAGATGGCCAAACGTGGTACTTTGGATTACTTTGTTAATTTATATAACGAAGAAATTGGACGTACATTTGCAGGAAAAGCAATTCGTGCCAAAACATATGGTCAACAGCAATATATTCATGCGATTAAGAAAACGGATGTGGTATTTGGTATTGGGCCTGCCGGAACTGGTAAAACGTTCGTAGCCGTTGTAATGGCGGTTCAAGCGTTGAAAAAAGGCGAAGTGAAGAAAATCATCTTGACTCGTCCAGCCGTTGAAGCCGGTGAAAATTTAGGATTCTTACCAGGGGACTTAAAAGAAAAAGTGGACCCATATTTACGTCCGTTATACGATGCTTTATATACCGTATACGGTATGGAGCACACAAATCGTCTCCTTGAACGAGGCGTTATCGAAGTGGCACCGCTAGCGTATATGCGTGGACGTACATTAGAAGATTCATTTATCATTTTAGATGAGGCTCAAAATACAACAAGAGCTCAAATGAAGATGTTTTTAACACGTCTAGGATTTGGATCGAAGATGATTGTCAATGGAGATAAATCTCAAATTGACTTACCAAAAGGACATCAAGCGAGTGGTCTTTTGGATGCAGAACGTAAACTTAAAGGAATCAATGGCATTGCCTTTGTAGAATTTGATGCAGGAGACGTTGTACGTCATCCAATCGTATCCGAAATTATTAATGCCTACTCAGCTTCTAATAGCACTGAGAAGGAACGAGGTGAAGAAAGTGAGACAAAAGCTCCGTAAGTTTCAAGAATCATTAGGAATTTTTTATCTACCTGCACTATTAGGTGTTACATTCCTATTCTTATTAATATTAGGATGGAGTAATGTTCAACCAACTTCTTATTCATTTGAATTAAACCAAGTTGCAAAAGAAACGATTCGTGCACCGAAATCCGTAGAGGATAAGGAGCAGACTGAGAAGAATCAACAGATGGCGATGGACGGTGTTGGCGATATTTATGTATTCGACCAAAATCGCGAGCAACAACAAATTGATAAAGTGAAACAGTTTTTCCAAGCGATTAAGACAGTCGCTGCCAAAGCCTCAAGCGAAATTTTTGCGACTGATTCTACAACCACGACTTCTGGTGAAGTGTCAACAAAAGTCGCAACGCTCCAAGATCGACTCACTTATTTCAAGAAGAGTTTAGAATCGGAAAATAAAGCCATTCGTGATTTTGCTTTGTATATTCCAGATAGTGTCATCATTCAATTGCTTTCTGTTAGTTCAGATAAATTGGATGACTACGAATCAGCTATTGAGAATGCAATTAAAGAGCAAATGGATAAATCTATTACGGAATCTAATTTGCTACAAGCACAAGAAGCAGCTAAAAAATCGCTCTTTAACGGAGGATTTACAGATAATGAACGTGAGATGCTTGGACAACTGTTAACGAATAGTATCGTTGTCAATAATGTTGTGGACAAAGACGCAACGAATAGCGCAAAAGAAAATGCCAAACAAAGTGTTTCACCAGTCCGTATTTTACAAGGTCAAGTGTTAATCCAAGAAGGGCATATCATTACTCAAGAAGATTTGCGTCTTCTAAAATTATTAGGTATTGATGGAAACTCAAGTAATTATCATCAACTGTATAGTTACTTAATTTTCTTGACAATTTTATTCGTTTCGTTACTAGTATTCTCATTCCGCTTCAAAATGGGAGCATCAAGCAAAGAGTGGGATACACGTGTTAATGAACTGACTGTGTTCTCAGTAGTGTTCACAATTGGTGCCATCCTACTTAAAATCTTATCATTCCTACAAAATCGTGGAATCGATTATATTGGTGTAGCTTTCCCGATTGCCGGATTTATCTACATCATTTATAAATTAACTTCGAAGTTTTACTTTACTATTATTGCGATGCTAGTTTATCCAATACTCGTCTGGTATATGTTTGGTAGCGATAGTATTAACACCGAAATCGCGTTAACGACTGTTTACTTTTCACTCGCAGCATGGCTTGGAGTGATTCAAGAGGTATACTGGAAAGATTTATCGTGGTTTAAACAATTACTATTACAAATCATTATTCCATTAGCATTAATGGTTCCGTTTGTATTCTTTAGTAACTATGATTTGGTATCAACGCAATCAGCGTGGTTATTCGCGTTTGCGGCAGTGAGTGGGTTCTTATCATTCCTTATTCCTGTTATCTTGATGCCGTACTTTACGTATTTATTCGAGGATAGTTCAGTACTATTATGGGCAGAATTATCAAATCCAAATCAACCGTTGTTAAAAGATTTGATTACAAAAGCTCCAGGAACTTATCATCATAGTTTGATGGTGGCAAACATATCAGCCAACTGTGTGGAAGCCATTGGTGGAGATTCACAATTGGCGAGAGTAGCTTGTTATTATCATGATATTGGTAAGACAGAGCATCCGTTCTTCTTTATCGAGAACTTACCAGCGCATATGGAAAGTCCTCATAAGATGATTGGACCATACGAATCAAAAGAAATTATTTTTGATCATGTCCGTAAAGGGGTAGAAATTTTAAAACAACATCAATTACCACAATCAGTGATTGATATTTGTGCCGAGCACCATGGTACGACATTGATGAAGTATTTCTATGCTGAAGCCTTAAAAGAAAATCCAGATGCCGATGAGGCAGATTTCAGATATCCAGGTCCTAAACCTCAAACAAAAGAATCTGCGGTCATCAATATCGTAGATAGTGCTGAGGCTGCGACTCGTGCGATGAAAGAACCGACGCTTGAGAAAGTTCAAAACTTAGTGCATTCGATTATTATGAATCGCTTGGAGGATGAACAATTTGTTGAATGTGATATTACGTTGAAAGAACTAGCGATTATCGAAAAGAATATCGTGGCTTCGCTAAACGGAACATTCCATTCAAGAATTGAATATCCAAAACTTCCTAAAAAACAATCTTAAAAGTAAGCTCCCTTCAACTTGAATTAGTTGAGGGGAGTTTTTTGTAAAAGATAAGCTTTAAAGACCGTCAAAGTTCCAATAATGTAGGGAGTTTGTTACAATATTAGTGACGCTAAAAAAGGAGTTTTTAATATGATTATTGAAATTATCGATGAAACAGAAGTAGTACCAGAAAGCCATCAAGAACTTGTACATAGTGTAGTTAGTTTTGCTGCGGATTACTTAAAAATACCTGAAAACAAAGAATGCAGTATCTCATTTATTTCTAGCGAACGTATTCGTGAAATCAATCGCGAGTTTAGAAATATTGATAAGGTTACAGATGTGATTAGTTTTGCGTTAGATGATTCAGATGATGACTTTGAAAGTATGAAGTCTATTATGGAAGAGGACGATAGCTTTGTAACTTCGATTGGAGATATCGTTATTTCTTTAGACCGTGCAAAAGAACAAGCAGAAGACTATGGACATTCGCTTGAACGTGAACTTGGATTTTTAGCACTGCATGGCTTCTTACACTTAAACGGTTATGATCACCAAACAGAAGAAGAGGAAGCTGAAATGACAGGATTGCAAAAAGAAATCCTAGAAGCATATGGGTTGAAACGTGATGACGCATAAACAAACAGAAAAGAATTCTAACTTTTTGACGTCCCTAAAGCATGCCATAGATGGTATCAAAACAGTGATTCAAGAAGAAAGAAACATGAAGGCGCATCTTTGCATTGCAGGGCTAGCGATTATAATTAGTTTTTTCTCTGGTTTATCAGCAGTCGAATGGTGTTTTATTTTACTGTGTATTTTCATCGTGTTTCTCATGGAAATCTTAAACACCGTTGTCGAAAATTTAGTCGATTTACTAGTGAAGAAGGAATATCATATTGAAGCAAAGAAGGCAAAAGATATTGCAGCTGGTGGAGTGTTACTCAGCGCTAGTTTTACAGTAGTTATTGCAATAATCATTATTTTGCCAAAATGGATTCATTTTTAAGGAGAGAGTATGACAAAACCATTTAAATCAGGATTTGTGGCGATTGTAGGTCGTCCTAATGTCGGCAAATCAACATTTATGAACTATGTGCTTGGTCAAAAGATTGCCATCATGTCTGACAAAGCGCAAACAACAAGAAATAAAATCCAAGGGGTTTATACGAAAGACGATGCGCAAATCGTTTTCTTAGATACTCCAGGGATTCATAAGCCAAAACATGAACTCGGAGAATTCATGGTGAAGAGTGCTTATTCTGCGCTAAAAGAAGTAGATGCAGTCTTATTTATGGTGAACGTTAGTGAAAAACGTGGACCAGGAGACGACTTCATTATTGAAAAACTAAAAGGGATTAAGACACCGATTTTCTTAGTGTTAAATAAGATTGACCTTGTAACTCCAGAAGTGCTATTAGAACGTGTGGAAAGTTATAAAGATGCACTTGATTTTGCAGGAGTGTTCCCAATTTCAGTACTACAAGGGAATAATGTGAACGAACTAATGGAAGGGCTCATTAACGCACTTCCAGAAGGTCCACAATATTATCCAGCAGACCAAATCACAGATCACCCTGAATACTTTGTTGTTTCAGAATTGATTCGTGAGAAAATTTTACAGTTAACACAGGAAGAAATTCCTCACTCAGTGGCTGTAACAGTGGATAAAATGCAAAAAGATGAATTCGATAAAGTTCATGTTTATGCAAATATCATCGTTGAGCGAAAATCGCAAAAAGGCATTATTATTGGTAAAGGTGGCCGTCTCTTAAAAGAAATCGGGACGAGAGCGAGACGCGATATTCAACAATTACTTGGAAATAAGGTTTACCTTGAACTGTGGGTAAAAGTTGAAAAAGATTGGCGTAAACGTAAGAGTAACTTACAAGAATACGGATATCGAGATACAGACTATAGAGATTAGGATGGAATCAAATGGATTATTATCACTATTTTGATGGAATTGTCTTAATGCGACAGGCGTATCGCGAGAAAGATATGCTTGTTAAAATTTTGACGAGAGACCACGGAAAGTTAATGTTCTTTTTACGAAATGCACACCAAAGCAATCATCCATTAACAGCTGCGACACAGGTGTTTACAAGAGCGACTTTTCTTGGGCATATTCATCAAAATGGGTTTAGTTTCCTAAAGGATAGTCACGATATCAAGCCCGCAACGATTGTGTTACAAGATGTCAAGGCACAGGCCGTTTTAGCGTATTTAACGCAATTAACAGATGCGGTGATGGATGACCATATTGTGAATAAGACAGTGTTCCAACTGCTTTGGGACGCTATTGAAGCCATTAATAATGGAGTCGATGCAGAAGTGATTTTGCGTTTCTTTGAAATCAAGATTCTACGTTACTATGGAGTCGAGGTGGAATGGCAACATTGCGTCATTTGTAATAGAGATACAGACTTGGTCGATTTTTCAATTCAGAAGCATGGATGCCTGTGCAAGAATCACTTAAATGAAGACGAGTATCGCATGCAACTGTCTAGAAAGGCATTGTATGTCGCAAGGCAATTAGCTCTTGTTTCTTCTCCAAAACAAATAGGGTCTATTCAGTTATCGAGTGAGACTACAAGTGAATTAAGACGCCTGTTTGATACCATTATGGAAGAGTATGTGGGCATTCGTTTGAAGAGTAAAAAATTCTTAGATCAAATGGTCGAATGGGAAACGTTAATGCAGAAAAAAGGACAAGATTAAGAGGGACGCAAAACGCTGTCTTTACTTGACTTTTTAAGCAATTATCGGTACTATAGTGAAAGATTAATAGGACGTTGACGGTGAGATTTTTAATGATAAAATGTCAAAGAGAGTATGGGCTGGTGGAATCCATATCATGGTCATTAAAAGTGGCGCACTCGAGTCTATCAACAATGAAGCTTGGTTTTAAACCAAGAAATTAGGGTGGAACCGCGATTAGTCGTCCCTATGTATGCTTTTTGTGTACATAGGGACTTTTTTATTTAGTCAAAGGAGGAAATAGTATGGATTTTACAATGGTCATCCCAGCTTCAGAATTCAAAGATTTTCAATTGAAGGTGGTGTCATTAGCGCCGATTAAAGTCAGTGTAATCGGTCATGATGACGAAGTGTTGGAGCAATTCCAAACAAGTGTTAACCATTCAATGTACGGTTTTAAAACGAAAAATGAAGCGATTAAAGAAGTGAAATGTGAAGTGATTCCTGGAGTGATTTATGAATTTTATCCAGTAGTGAATGCACAATAGAAAGGGGAACAATTATGGCAAAAAAATTAAGTGTTCAAGAAATTATTTTAACATTACAAAATTATTGGTCTAACCAAGGATGCTTGCTTCTTCAAGCATACGATACTGAAAAAGGGGCAGGGACAATGAGCCCTTATACATTCCTTCGTGCGATTGGACCAGAACCATGGAATGCAGCATACGTGGAACCTTCACGTCGTCCTGCAGATGGACGTTACGGGGAAAACCCAAACCGTTTATTCCAACACCACCAATTCCAAGTGGTGATGAAGCCATCTCCTGAAAATATTCAAGAATTATATTTAGGAAGCCTAGAAGCTCTTGGAATCAACCCATTAGAACACGATATTCGTTTCGTGGAAGATAACTGGGAAAATCCATCTCTTGGCTGTGCTGGTTTAGGATGGGAAGTATGGCTTGATGGAATGGAAGTGACTCAATTTACGTACTTCCAACAAGTTGGTGGATTAGAGTGTCACCCAGTAACAAGTGAAATCACTTATGGTTTAGAACGTCTTGCTTCATACATTCAAGAAGTAGAGAGTGTTTATGATTTAGTTTGGACTGGAGATGTTAAATACGGAGATATCTTCACACAACCTGAATATGAACATTCTAAATACGCTTTTGAAGAAAGCAATGCAGATTTATTAATGCAATTATTTACAGACTTTGAAAAAGAAGCCACTGTATTAATGGAAAAAGGCTTAGTTCACCCAGCTTATGACTATGTATTGAAATGCTCTCATGCATTTAACTTAATGGATGCTCGCGGAATTATTTCTGCAACTGACCGTGCTGGATTCCTTGGCCGTATTCGTAAAATGGCTCGTACCATCGCGAAAACATTCGTGGCTGAACGTGAAGCATTAGGATTCCCATTATTGAAAGAGAAATAAGAGAGTTTGGAGGAGAAAGAATGACACAATCATTATTATTAGAAATCGGTTTAGAAGAATTACCTGCTCAATATGTTCGAACAAGCTCTGAACAATTAGCAAAACGTGTAGAAGACTTCTTCAAAGATGAAAACTTAGAATTTGAATCCGTAGAAGCATTTGCGACTCCAAGAAGATTGGCAGTTCGTGTAAATGGCTTAGTCGAAGAACAAGCTGACCGCGAAGAAATCTTCAAAGGACCATCACTTGCAATCGCTCAAAAAGATGGAGCATGGACAAAAGCGGCTGAAGGATTTGTTCGTGGTAAAGGTTTAACTACAGATGACATTTATGTGGAAGAAGTGAATGGCGTTGAATACATTCATGTGAAACAACATATTGCTGGTAAATCAACAAAAGAAGTGGTTAAAAACTTATCTTCTGTGATTACAGATATGAAATTCCCAGTGACAATGCGTTGGGCAGCTCATACATTTGAATATTTACGTCCAATTCACTGGATTGTTGCTTTATACGGCAATGAAGTGATCGAAGAAATCGGCGTATTAGACGTAAAAGCTGGACGTACTTCAAGAGGACATCGTTTCTTAGGAAAAGAAGCAACGATTGAAAACCCAGAAAGCTATGAAAAAGCATTGGCTGAACAATTCGTTATCGTGAACCAAGATGAACGTAAAGCATTAGTTCGCAAGCAAATTGAAGAATTAGCTGCTAAGAACAACTGGATTATTCCAATCGATGAAGACTTATTAGAAGAAGTAAGCTCAATCCTTGAATACCCAACAGCATTTGCTGGTACTTTTGATGAAAAATACTTAGTCGTTCCAGAACCAGTATTAGTTACATCAATGAAAGAACACCAACGCTATTTCGTTGTGTATAACCAAGAAAAACAATTATTACCATTCTTCGTTTCAGTTCGTAACGGTAATGACTACATGATTGAAAATGTTGCTAAAGGAAATCAAAAAGTATTAACTGCTCGTCTAGAAGATGCTTTATTCTTCTATGAAGAAGACTTAAAGATTCCAATGACAACTTTCTTGAAGAAACTAGAAACATTAAACTTTCATGCCAAGATTGGTTCTATGACAGAGAAGATGGACCGCGTGCAATTACTTGTGGGACGTATTGCAAAAGAATTGAACTTACCAAGTGATGTTGTTGTCACAGCACAACGCGCCGCTTCAATTTACAAATTCGACTTAGTAACAAACATGGTTGGTGAATTCCCTGAATTACAAGGAATCATGGGTGAAATCTATGCCTTGAAACAAGGAGAAACTCCTGAAGTGGCTCAAGCAATCCGTGAACACTATATGCCAACAAGTGCAGATGGTGAATTGCCTTCTTCTGTACCAGGTGCTTTACTTGCAGTTGCAGATAAGTTAGATACTTTCTTAAGCTTTACAGCTGCTGGAATGCTTCCAACAGGTTCAAACGACCCATATGCGCTTCGTCGTCAAGTAATGGGGCTAGTACAAATTCTTGCAGCCTTTGACTGGAACATTGAAATTGAAGACTTTACAAAACTATTGTTAGGTCTTGATTATGCTGAGTTCCTAACAGGTAAAGAAGATGAAATTGAAGAGTTTATCTTAAGCTTTATTCGTGAACGTGTGGCACAACGTATTGCAACAATTACAAAACGTCATGATATTATCGATGCGATTGTAAACAGTCATACTTCATCAGTTCCTGAACAATTGAAAGCTGCAAAAGTTCTTTCAGCTGTTTCTGAATCTGAAGAATTTAAAGGAATTACAGAGGCCTTAAACCGTGTTATAAATATTAGTGCAAAAGCTCAAGATGATGCGAGTGGCGAAATTTTAGAAGATCGTCTTGAAACAGAAAGTGAACGTACTTTAGTAAAAGCTATTAAAGAACTTCATTCAAAAGTACAAACATTAACGCCTGAAGAATTGTACAGTCATTTAGAAGCAATGGCACCAAAAATTAATGATTTCTTCAATGAAAATATGGTAATGGTGGACGATGAAGCGACTCGTCGTAACCGTCTAAGATTCTTAGGATTGCTATCTGAAATCATTTTAGATTTAGCAGATTTCACATCATTAATTGTTAAATAAGACCCCTCACACAGAAAGGAGAGTGAATGAAATGGCAGTATTTTATGATCGTGCCACGATTCAAGTCAAAGCCGGAAAAGGTGGAGACGGAATGGTTGCGTTTCGTCGTGAAAAATACGTACCAGACGGAGGCCCGGCTGGTGGAGACGGCGGTAAAGGCGGAAGTGTCATTTTTAAAGTCGATTCAGGACTTAGAACCTTATTAGATTTCCGTCACAAACGTCATTTCAAAGCAAAACCTGGTGAAAACGGCATGAGTAAGAGTATGTATGGCCGTGGAGCAGAAGACTTAATCGTTAAAGTTCCACCAGGAACAATCGTTAGAAATGCTGAGACGAAAGCACTGATTGCTGACTTAGTAGAAGATGGACAAGAAGTAGTAGTTGCAAAAGGTGGCCGTGGTGGTCGAGGAAATATCCGTTTTGCAACGCATAAAAACCCTGCACCAGACATTGCTGAGAACGGTGAACCAGGGGAAGAGTTTGAACTCGATTTAGAATTAAAAGTTTTAGCTGACGTTGGGTTAGTTGGATTCCCATCAGTAGGGAAATCGACTTTACTATCTGTGATTTCAAGTGCAAAACCAAAAATTGCAGACTATCACTTTACAACATTGAATCCTCAATTAGGAATGGCACAGTCTCCAAATGGCGAGCAATTCGTCGTTGCTGACTTACCAGGATTAATTGAAGGAGCCCATACAGGTGTGGGGCTTGGTATTCATTTCCTAAAACATATCGAACGTACAAAAGTATTACTTCATGTGATTGATATGGCCGCAATGGAAGGCCGTGATCCTTTTGAAGATTACAAGATTATTCAAGAAGAACTCGGAAGTTATCACTTACGCTTACTAGAACGTCCAATGTTGATTGTGGCGAACAAAATGGACCAACCTCAAGCAGAAGAAAACTTAGAGAAGTTTAAGAAAGATTTAGCAGATAGCTTAGCTGAAGGCGAAGAAATGCCAGAGATTTTCCCAATTTCTGCATACCGTCGTGAAGGTCTTCAAGCACTGCTTGCTAGAACTGCTGAAGTGTTAGAAGAAACAGAATTCTTCCCATTAAACGAAGAAGTAGTGGAAACACATATCGTTTATGGATTAGAAGAAGAGGAAGCACCATTCAAAGTGACAAGAGATCCAGATGGAACTTGGGTACTGTATGGTGACAAGATTGAAAAACTATTCAAGATGACAAATATGGAACATGATGAGTCTGTTATGCGATTCTCACGTCAATTACGTGGAATGGGTGTAGATAGCACTTTACGTGAAAAAGGCGCTGAAAATGGCGATTTAGTACGTATTCTAAATTTCTCATTTGAGTTCGTAGATTAAGGAGTTTTGAATATGATTGATAGAAGTGAGATGGAAAAACGTTTTTACGTATCTTCATTTGACGGCCTAAGAGCGATAGGAATCCTTAGTATCATTATTTATCACTTGTATTCTTATCGCTTGCCGGGTGGATTTCTTGGATTGGACATCTTCCTCATTTTAGCGGGTTACTTTATGACAAACCGCTTAATGACAAGTTTGATGAACGATGGAAAGATTCCTTTGAAGCAGTTTTTATTAAAACGACTAGCACGTATTGCGCTTCCTTTAATTGCAATGCTCGTTCTAGTGTTCATTTATATTACACTGTTTCAAAATGAGATGTTGGTGAACTTAAGAGGGTCATTTACTTCCAGTCTTGTATTTTTAAATAACTGGTGGCAGATTTTCCAAGCACAAACGTTTATTCCAAACTTATTAACGGAAAATCCATTTGAACACTTATGGTATATTTCATTGGCCTTTCAGTTTTACTTATTGTGGCCGATTGTGTTTGCCTTCTTAAGTTTATTCCTTAAGAAGCATAATTCATTATTTGTGGCGATTGTCGTATTAGCGACAGCTTCATTTGGATTAATGCTCTTTAGTTATAAAGGGGCAGACTCATTAACGTACGTCACAATGAGCACTGGGACTCGATTGTTCTCAATGCTGATTGGTTCATGTACGGCATTGCTATATCCTTTAGATCGTTTCCAGAAGGAACATAAATCTAGAGTGCCATATGAGCAAAATTTAAGATTAATCCCGATCGTGTTAATGTTCATCTTGTTATTTACACTTGGACGTAACGAAGATATTACGTATCGTGGGGGAATGTTGCTTTTTGACTTAACCGTAGCTGCTGTTATTTTGATGAGCTTGCATCCTAAAGTAGGGACTGGAATTTTATTCCGTTTCAAACCATTAACCGTCATTGGTCGTAGAAGTTTATCTTATTATTTATGGTTCTTACCGATTATTGTGTTATACCAAGCAAAAATGGGGATTGCTGGTTCAAGTAATTTAATTCACGGAATTATCCAATTAGTACTCATTCTCTTCTTTGGAGAAGTATGGTATCAAGTCTTTGAGAAGAGACGTTATCTACAAATAGTCCGTAAATTGATGGGGCTGTTGAATGAAAAAACAGCTTATGGAAAACAAATTTTATTTGGAATCTGTGCAGTGCCGCTCATTATTTTAGCGGTAGGGCTTGTACAGTCTACAAGTAAATTGTCTGAACAAGAGGCTACTCTTACAGAATTAATCCATACGAACCAAACAATTGTGGATAACACACAACAAACAGATAAGAAGCTATTGAAGACCATTAATAATGTGGTTGGATTAACACGTGAAGAAACCGTCTTTAGCAGTAATAGTTCGATTACCTTTATCGGCGATCAGTCGCTACTTGCAATTGCGAATGAACTAACAACGATTTATCCAAACGCTGTGATGCATGCAACACCGATTGCGCAAGTAACGGATTTATCTTCGACGATTAACGAATTAAAATCGAAGAATCAATTGAATGACATTGTTGTATTAATGTTTGGTGCCAATAGTGCCTTTACTAAAGGACAATTGGAACGTGAATTGAAACGAATTGGTATGGAAAAACAAATTTTCCTAGTTACGACAACAACGTCTAAAACATGGAGAGATGATGTGAATCATGTATACGAAGCAGTCAGCGAGAAGTATTCGAATGTCCATGTTCTTGATTGGAATGAATATTCAAAAGACCAAGATTGGTTCTATTCACATAAATCATATGTAACTGAAGTAGGAGCTCATGAAGAAGCGCTCTTCTTTGCGAAAAAAATTTATGAAACATTGAGAGGAAATTAAAATGGAATTGCAATTTCTAGGAACAGGTGCTGGCGTGCCTTCTAAAATGAGAAACGTCACTTCAATTGCATTAAAGCTTCTCGATGAGATTAATGAAGTGTGGTTATTCGATTGCGGAGAAGCTACACAGCAACAAATTTTAAATACTAATATTCGTCCAGGGAAAATCAAGAAGATTTTTATTACGCATATGCACGGAGATCATATTTTTGGCTTACCTGGATTACTCACTAGTCGCTCTTTCCAAGGTGGAGAAGATGATTTAACCCTTTATGGTCCTAAAGGAATTAAGAACTTTATCGACACAACGATTCAATCTTCTTGTTCTAAATTGGGATATCCTTTAAAAGTGGTTGAATTTGAAAAAGAAGGCCTTCTTTTCGAAGATAAACATTTTAAAGTAGAGATGAAGCGACTCGAACATGGGATTCCTTCATATGGATTCCGTGTGACAGAGAAGGATCAACCAGGCGAACTGCAAGCGGACCGTCTAAAAGAGTTAGGAATTCCTTTTGGGCCACTCTTTGGTAAGTTGAAAAAAGGAGAAACCATTACTCTAGAAGATGGAACTGTCGTGAACGGACAAGATTATATTTCTCCGGATATTAAAGGACGAGTTGTGACCATTTGCGGGGATACTCGTAAATGTGAAGCTAGTGAAATCTTAGCCTATCGTTCGGACGTTCTCGTTCACGAGGCGACATACGAAGGAGATAAAGCGCAACAAGCCTATCGCCATTTCCATTCAACAAGTCTTCAAGCGGCTGAAGTGGCTAAAAATGCCGAAGTGAAGCGACTTTTATTAACGCATATCAGTGCTCGCTATCTTGGAAAACAATCTCAAGAATTAGAAGACGAGGCTAAAAAGATTTTTGAAAATGTTCAAGTTGTCAAAGACTTCGACATTGTGACTGTTGAAAGGATTAAACATCATGAAGGACGCTAAATGGTTTACAAATCAAGTGGCTCTTGTGACCGGAGCTAGCGGTGGGCTTGGCGCACAAATCGCATTGGAATTAGCTAAAAGAGATGTGCAACTCATTCTTGTGGCTCGAAACACTGCTAAACTAGAACAAGTAGCTGCGGAGTGCAAATTGAACACGTCTAAACCTGTCGATATTTATTCGTGTGATTTAACCGATGATGCGTCTGTTCAAGAATTATTAGCAACTCTTGATGAAGCATACAAAATTACGATGGTCATCAACAATGCAGGCCTTGGTTACCTTAAATTAGCTAAAGATTTAAGTGAATCTGAGATTAATCAAATGCTTCAGTTAAACTTGAATACATTAATTAATATCACTCAGCATTTTGTACCTAGGTTTATTGAAGATAAGGGCGGAGTAATTGTGAATATCGCTTCTCAAGCTGGAAAATCGGCAACGGTAAAATCATCCGTGTATTCAGCAACTAAATTTGGAGTATTAGGGTATTCGAATGCACTACGTTTGGAATTAAAACCTTATGGTATCCATGTGATGACTGTAAATCCAGGTCCGATTGCGACAGACTTCTTTGATAAAGCCGAGCCAACTGGAAAATACTTAGAGCAATTAGGTGCTGTAGTATTAGATCCAGTGAAGGTTGCAGGAGAAGTTGTTAAAGGAATTGAAAGAGAAAAACGTGAAGTGAATTTGCCAAAAACAATGAACTTTGCGAGTAAATTAAATGTGTTATTCCCGAAAATAGGAGACAAACTATTAGGGAGTATTTTCAATAAAAAGTAGAGGAGGTGTACGATGAGTTTTGCAAATTATGCATGGAAGTTAAAAGAGAATGTGAATGAAGGACTCGTAATGTCTCTTGCAAGTGAAAGTGGAGTATCTGAGAACCTCGTTCGCTTATGTGTGGAACGTGGGATTCAAACAGCAGAAGAGTTGCAAGAATTTCTTTCGCCAACACCTCATCTAATTCACGATCCATTTCTATTACATGATATGGATAAAGCGGTAGGGCGAATTCAAGAAGCCATTGAAAATGGTGAATTAATTCATATATATGGCGACTATGATGCAGACGGAATTACGAGTACAACGATTCTCTACGAAACTCTTGAAATGCTAGGAGCTCAAGTATCGTACTATTTACCGAATCGCTTTACAGATGGCTATGGCCCGAATATTCCAGCATTCCAACGTGCGATAAAAGAAGGCCATACGCTTATTATTACTGTAGACTGTGGGATTGCAGCGCATGAACCAATTCGCTATGCGATGGAAAATGGTTGTGATGTGATTTTAACGGATCACCATGAAATTCCAAGTGAAATTCCAGAAGCATACGCGGTTGTCCATCCTCGTCATCCAGAGGCAAACTACCCATGTGGAGACTTATCTGGTGCTGGAGTAGCATTTAAGCTTGCTCACGCGCTTCTAGGAGAGTTTCCAGAAGAAATGGTAGAACTAGCTGCTATTGGAACGATTGCGGACTTAGTGAGCCTTACAGATGAAAATAGAACGATTGCTAAACTTGGAATTGCTCAAATGAAACAAACACAGCGTATTGGGCTTGTGACACTCATTGAGAAGTTATCCGTTAAAGTGGATAAATTAGATGAGAAGACAATTGGTTTCCAAATCGGGCCGCGTTTAAACGCGCTAGGTCGACTTGGAGATGCCACTCCAGGAGTTCAATTGCTGACGACATTTGACGATGAAGAAGCACAAAGTATTGTTGATTTCATGCAATCAGAAAACGAAAGACGTCAATCAATCGTAAATCAAATCGTCGAAGAAGCCACTCCGATCATTCAAGAACAGATGAATCAACCAATCCTTGTGTTAGCTCAACCAGGTTGGCATGAAGGCGTTCTTGGAATTGTAGCGAGTCGAATCGTTGAACAGACGGGAAAACCAACCATCGTTTTAGGAATAAGTGAAGACGGCTTAACAGCAAAAGGTAGCGGTCGTTCATTTGGAGAATTTAATCTCTATGATGCGTTAACTAGTGTGAAAAATCATCTCCTAAAATTCGGTGGACATCATATGGCTGCTGGATTGACAGTTGAAACGATACTGCTTCCAACGATTATCGAGGGACTAGAACAATATGCAAAAGACCATCAAGATTTATTAGATGCGAAGGCGACGTTAACGATTGATGAAGTTCTTCCATTAAAAGACATTACGGTCGAATGGATTGAATCATTAGCTAGCTTGAAACCATTTGGTACGGATAATCCAGAACCGGTTGTTTCTCTAGAAGGCATTCAAGTAGCTTCGACTCAATTACTTGGAGCGGATAAACAGCACTTGAAACTTAATTTGAAAGAGTCCAATTCTTCAAACACACTTCAGGCGATGGCCTTTAGTAAAGGGGAATGGGCAGTATCTCTTCAACCAGATACGAAGATTAGTGTTGCTGGGACGTTAGAGATTAATGAATGGCAAAATAATCGTCTTCCTCAATTATTAGTAAAAGATATTGCTGTTAAAGGTAGAGTCGTTATCGATTGGCGCACTTCTAAGATTACAAAAGATCATCTAGCTGTTGAAAATGCACTTTATCTAGCAACAAACGAAGTGTATTTGAAAGAACTAGAAACAAGAATTCCAAGTACCTCAAGCGTGATGGATTTTGCATCCTTTGTAACTGGAAACGAAATCCCAACGGCTAAAGCAATTGTGTTATTCGATTTGCCAGAGAAAGTGGAAGAAGTGGAATCCTTCTTTAAAATGAAATGGACTCAACCTCTTTATGTAATCGCATATACGAAGAATTCCGTTGTGACAACTGGTATTCCAGACAAGCCTAAATTTGGTAGTGTGTATAAATATATCCAATCACATGGACAAATTCCTTATAATGAAAAATTAGTTTCGGTGGCTGGATTCCTAAAAATTCCAGTCGAACAATTCCGAGTGATATTAAAAGTGTTTTTTGAGTTGGAATTTGTTAAAATAGTAGATGGACATTTGATGATTAACGAAAGTCCAAAAACAAATGACTTAGAAGAGTCAACCTTATTGAAAAAGTTAAATGAACAAATGTTGCTTGAAAAGAAATTCAACTATAGCCAGTTCCAAGAACTAAAGAGTTGGATGGACTCACAACAAGGTAAATAAAAGGAGGAGTTCTCAATGAACTTGAAAGAATATATTGCTAGTGTTCCAAACTATCCTAAAGAGGGTATTATTTTCCGTGATATTTCACCATTAATGGCTAACGGTAAAGCATACCAATACGCAACACAACAAATCGTTGACTATGCACGTAAAGTTGGTGCGGAAATGATTGTTGGACCAGAAGCACGTGGATTTATCGTTGGATGTCCAGTAGCGTACGAATTAGGAATTGGTTTTGCACCAGCTCGTAAAAAAGGGAAATTACCTCGTGAAACAGTCGCTGTTGAATATGATTTAGAATATGGTTCAGCAGAATTACATTTACACAAAGATGCTGTAAAACCTGGCCAAAAAGTTCTTATCTGTGACGACTTATTAGCAACAGGTGGAACAATGGCTGCCGCTGCAAAATTAGTTGAAAAACTTGGCGGTGAAGTAGTTGGTTTAGCTTTCTTAGTAGAGTTAACAGACTTGAAAGGTCGCGAAAAAATTAGCGAATATGACATCTTCACATTAATGGAATACACTGAAGACGAAAGATAATCTAAATAAAGAAGACTTCCTTAGCATAGGGCTAGGGAAGTCTATTTTTTTATTTTCTTAATTCTTCTAATAAAGATTTGGCAGTTTCTTGATTTAAATGTGGGGCTTTAGCGAGTAAGTTCATTAGTAGCGGAAGTTCTTCCTCGGTCGCGCCAACAGCAAGTCCCAATGATTTGGCTTGGAGTCGCATATGGCCTTTTTGAATGCCGTCCGTCACAAGAGCTCTTACAGCAGCAAGGTTTTGTGCCAAACCAATTGAAGCGATAATTCCTGCTAGTTCAATAGCACTTGGATGACCGAGTAACTCGTGTGCAAATTGTGCACCTGGATGAATGGAAATAGAACCTCCAACCGTTCCGACAGGAAGAGGAAGAGTGATAGTACCCACTAAGTTTCCAGCTTCATCCTTTGTCCAGCTTGTCAGTGGTTGATATTGGCAGTTTAAACTTGCATAAGCGTGAGCACCAGCTTCTATCGCACGCCAGTCATTTCCGGTAGCGATAACGACAGAATCAATACCATTCATAATACCTTTATTATGCGTTGTTGCACGGTATGGATCTGCTTTTGAAAATTCACTTGCTAAAACGATTCGATCTATTACATCTTCGCCTTTAGTCGTTCTAGTATCTAAGATTCTTGGTGAGAGGACACATCTAGCTGTCACAATTGAGTTTGTAGCAAGATTTGAGAGAATAGCCATAGTACTTTCGCCACCAGTCAATGCCTCAATAGGTGAAACGAGCGCTTCTAGGATGGTGTTCAGCATATTTGCTCCCATGGCTTCCTTTGTATCCACAGATACGTAGAAAATGTAAAATCTTTCTTTGTCAGTAGATTTTTCTTCGACCCATATTTCTCGAATTCCTCCGCCACGTTTCACGATAGAAGGGTGAGCATTATTAGCAATTGTAAATAATGATTCTTTCTGTTCGTCAAGTTTAGTTTTTACTTCTTCGAGTGTTAGAGGAGATTTTACAATGGCAATTTCTCCAATCATTTCACGTTTTTCTTGAACAGTTGTCGTACCATCAGCCATGTTGATTAATTTTGAAGCATAGCTCGCCGCAGCGATAACAGAAGGTTCTTCCGTCACCATTGGAACAATATAGCTTTTTCCATTCACAATTAATTCTGGAACGATTCCATACGGAAGACCGTATACTTCAATTTGATTTTCTACCATTTGGTTAGCAATGGACTCTGGTAGTACAAGACCTTTTTCGAGTAATACTTTGGCTTCGTTCGATAAGTTTGGATGATTTAATAAAGTTTCTTTTCTTTCTTCAAGAGACTTTTGATAAAACTTGTAAAAAGGGTTATTTTGCATCGATGTGCTCCTTTCTTGCTTTCATTCAGTATAACAAATTTTTACAGTTTGCGGGTATGATACAGGTAAATTTTTCAAAAATGAGGTACACTAGTAAACGTGAAAGGAGAGATTTTATGGAATTTATTCGTGAAGTGAATGGTCACCGTCTAATCTTAGTGGCTGATGAAGAGTATCAAAAAGAAGCAGAAGATATGCTTACTTTCGTAGAAGAATATTTTGAGGAGAATTGGGACGAGGTCGACACTTTAATTCCAATCCATTATGGACAAGTGAAAGTCATTCCTAAAGGGGAAGATTTTCAAGTAGTCGTTCAAAATTACGAACATAAACTACTAGATGAATGGGTAGAAGATTTCTCTTATTTCTTAGATATTATTCGTAAAACAATTCAAACTGGTAAGCGTACGAAAACATTAGGACGTCTCATTCCATTCCGCTTTGACGGACCGTTAGTGATTGCTAACCATACTTTTGAAGTGGATGAGTGGTATGCACATCGTTTTGATGATGAAACTTGGTATATTGCTCCAATCGATCAAACGATTGATCCGCAACCGCTAGAAGGAAATCAAGCGTATGAAATCTTTCCAGATTATCCAGAATTATATGAAGTGATGCATTTACCAACAGACTATATTATCTTATTCAAAGGACATGAGATTGTTTCGGTGTTGAATACGGATAGTGTAGATGTGTGGAACTAGTCAATTACGAAAGGATGTACTATGGTAGAATCAATTTGTCGTATGAATCATGTTGTGAAGGCGTATGAATGTAATTGGAAAGGAGAATTATCTCTTAGCCATGTAGTCGGGATTATGATGCTAGCTTCGCGTAAACAAGAACGAGGTCTAGCGCATCCTGATTTGATCTATCAAAAAGGTCTTTCATGGATTGTGATTCAAAACCAATTAACGGTCAATCGTCTTCCTAAATTAGAAGAAGAAATTATTATCGAGACAGAACCAGTTGGATATAACAAGTTCTTTACGTTCCGTCGTTATACGATTTTGTCTCTAGATGAAGAAGTACTTGTAGACGCATTAACGACTTTCTCAATGATTAATATTGAAGAGAGAAAACTCATCTCACTCGATGAAGAAGTGCTTAGTGAATATCCAATTGAGAATAAAAAGGATACTCGTCGTAATCCAAGAGTTCCTAAAATCGATTTAGAGAATGCAAGTGTTCAAACGTATCGTGTTCGTTTAAATGATATCGATTATAATCACCATGTGAATAACGCGAAGTATTTTGATTGGGTAATGGATAGCCTTGGAATGGACTTTATTAAGACTCATTCATTAAAATCAGTTCTTGTAAAATATGATAAGGAAATTCTTCCAGAAGCTACCGTTAAGAGTTTTTATGAAATTCGTGAAACTGAAAACGGAGTTCAAACATTACACCAACTAGAATCAGATGATCAAAAATGTTGCCACTTATCTCTTGAGTGGGAAATTAAATAAAATCCTTGTATTTTTATAGGAAATAGGGTACAATACTTTTTGTGTAAAATATGCAGCAGAAATATAGAAGCTCGTCAACAGTCCTAGCCTTTAGGGTAAGGTAGTAACCGCGGCTGCAAAGGTGAACCCTTGTAGAGACTGCACGAATCGAAGATTTCGCGATTATTTTACTCCAAAAAAATAAACAATTATTGGAGGAATGTTCAATGTCACGTTACACTGGACCAAGCTGGAAGTTATCTCGTCGTTTAGGCATTTCACTTTCAGGAACAGGAAAAGAAATCGCTCGTCGTCCATACGCACCAGGTCAACACGGACCAAACAGCCGTAAAAAATTATCTGAGTATGGTCAACAATTACAAGAAAAACAAAAACTACGTCATATGTATGGTATGAACGAACGTCAATTTGCTACTTTATTCAAAAAAGCTGGCAAAATTAAAGAAGGTAAACATGGTGAAAACTTCATGGTTCTTCTTGAACAACGTTTAGATAACGTAGTATACCGTTTAGGTTTAGCAACTACTCGTCGTCAAGCACGTCAATTAGTTAACCACGGTCACATCACTGTGAACGGTAAACGCGTAGATATCCCTTCATTCCAAGTACAAGTTGGCGATGTTGTGGGTGTTCGTGAAAAATCACGTAACTTAACAATCATTAAAGAAGCTTTAGAAGCTTTATATGGTCGTCCAGAGTTCGTTACTTTCGACGAAGAAAAATTAGAAGGTTCATTAAACCGTCTACCATTACGTGACGAGTTAACTTCTGAAGTTGACGAATCACTAGTTGTCGAATATTACAACAAACTTGGCTAATCTTATTAGACAATTTCAGAACTGGAATTCACTATTGTGGATTCCGGTTTTTTTATTTATAATTTTTGTGAAAGCACATTAAATGATTAGGGAATAAAGAGGTAGAAGAATATGATCCGTTATGTTGAAAATCCAAATGTTTCTTTAGAAGAAGTACTGCCTTTATATGAAGCAGTAGGATGGACCAATTACACAACTAAACCAGAAATGCTTAAAGCAGCTTACGAAAATTCACTTCATATAATAGGAGCATTTAATAACGACGAAAAACTGATTGGTGTCCTTCGCGGTGTTGGAGACGGAGCGTCTATTCTGTTTATTCAAGATATACTAGTGTACCCTGAATATCAACATCAAGGGATTGGCACAAAATTGTTACAAGAGACTCTAGAAAAGTACAAGAATGTATATCAAATTCAACTAGCAACAGATGATTCAACGAAAACAGTTTCTTTTTATGAGTCTAATGGATTCACAAGTTTAACTTCTCTAAATTGCGTTTCATTCATATATACTGGAAAGCGGTGAGCAAACTTTATCGACTTTCTACGATTCTATGATAGAATGAGAGAGTAAATTAGAGGAAAGAGTGGATACAATGCAATTAACAATCGATAAAAGAGCGCAAGCATGGTTTGAAGAAGAAATGGGTGTATCTAAAGAACGTGGTGTTCGTTTCCTAGGAAAGGTATACGGATGCAGTCCGATTCATGAAGGATTCTCACTAGCAGTTGAAGTAGATGCTCCAAGCAATCCTTATGTGAGCGTTGTTGAAAATGGAATTACTTATTTTGTGGAAACTGGTGACGAATGGTTCTTCCATGGTCATAATTTAGAAGTAGGCTTTGATGAAAAATTAAAAGAACCAAGTTACAGTTATACAAAAATTGTAGACTAATATTATATAGAAGAAACAGGGAGTGAGGCTTTACTTACTCCCGTTTTTATTGGACATTTTTGCCTTTGTAGAGTACAGTTAGGTAGTTATGAAACGAAGAAAGGATATATAAAATGACAGAACCTGCAGTAAAATATAGATTGATAAAAACTGAAAAACATACAGGCGCTCGTCTTGGAGAAATTATTACACCACATGGTACATTCCCAACACCGATGTTTATGCCGGTTGGGACACTTGCTACGGTAAAATCAATGTCTCCGGAAGAATTAGATGAAATGGGCGCCAATATCATTTTAAGTAACACCTATCATTTATGGTTACGTCCTGGTGCGGATATTGTTAATGAAGCTGGTAAATTACATAACTTCATGAACTGGAAGAAAGGGATTCTAACGGATTCAGGTGGCTTCCAAGTATTCTCACTAAGTGATATGCGTCGTATTGAAGAGGAAGGAGTTCATTTTAGAAACCATTTAAATGGATCTAAATTGTTCTTATCTCCTGAAATCTCAATCGATGTACAAAATAAATTAGGGGCGGATATCATCATGAGTTTTGATGAGTGTCCAGATTTCCACCATACGCATGATTATGTGAAAGCTTCAATTGCTCGTACGACTCGTTGGGCAGAGCGTGGATTAAAGGCCCATAAATCACCAGATACACAAGCGTTATTTGGTATCTTACAAGGTGCTGGTTATAAAGACTTACGTATCGCACATGCAAAAGATATGATTTCTCTTGATTTCCCTGGTTATTCTATCGGTGGTTTATCGGTTGGGGAAACAAAGCAAGAAATGAATGAAGTGTTGGATTATTTAACACCACTCATTCCAAATAATAAACCTCGTTATTTAATGGGAGTGGGGTCACCTGACTCATTAATTGATGGTGTTATTCGCGGAGTTGATATGTTTGACTGTGTACTACCAACACGTATTGCTCGTAATGGTACTTGTATGACAAGTGCTGGGCGTCTTGTAGTGAAGAACGCGAAATACGAGCGTGATTTCCGTCCATTGGATGAGAAATGTAATTGCTATACATGCCGTAACTATACACGTGCTTATATTCGTCATTTATTTAAGACAGACGAAACGTTCGGATTGCGCTTAACAAGTTATCATAACTTGTACTTCTTATTAAACTTAATGAAACAAGTACGCCAAGCGATTATGGATGATAACTTATTAGAGTTTAGAGAAGCGTTCTTTGAAGAATATGGCTTCAACAAAGAAAATGCTAGAAATTTCTAAAGAATGTAGAAATAAAGCGACTTTTTTGATAAAGTAAGTACATAGAAATTGGAAATGAGGTAAGATTATGGATCAAATGACATTATTAATTGCATACGTTGTTGTAGCAGGGGGAGCGTTCTGGTTCTTCGGACGTAAACAACGTCAACGTGCTAAAGAAATTCAAGCGCAAAGAGATGCGATGAAAATTGGAGATAAAGTAGTGACTATCGGCGGATTACACGGTGAAATCTACAATATTGATACTGTAAATCATACAGTTGACCTTGATTGCGAAGGAGTTATCCTTACATTTGAACGCGCTGCGATTCATCACATTGTTACTGAATCTGCTGCAACAAATAATGAAGTTTATACTGATGAAGTAGCAACTGAAGAAGAGTAGTCGATGGATAAAGAGAGTTTAAAAAATCAATTTAAAACTTGGTTGTATTATAAAGTCAGCGAGTTTAATGACTTAGGCTATACAACAATTGAAACGGAAGATCTCGCACATTATTTTGCGGATTACCGTTGGAAGAAGAACCTTCCTGAAAATCTGTTTGAACAAATCTTTCAGATCAATCAATTAAATATTAATGAGTACTTTGATTTTGAATCTTTAGAAGCGCAAACCAATAAAGAAATCACACTTGAAGATATTAATTTAAGTGAATTATTTTAAAGTTAAGAAGCTAGCAATTGTCTAGCTTCTTTTTTATTTTAAAAAGAATGTAAAGGATTACAAAAATATCGCGAAAAGTATTGATATTTTGGGAATAATGGTTAGAATGGAGATATAGGTTAGGAATAAATTATGAAAAGGGAAATGAAAACAAATGAATCTGTTTTCAAAGGAAATTTTTTCGTTGAAAATAGTTTACATTTTTACAAAAATAGTGTAAGATAAGAATGTGATAAAAATAACAAACACTGGGGGAAATCACAAGTGAGTGAAGAAAAAAACAACAACCAAGTACAACAAGAAATCAACCGTCTCGTGGAGAATGGGTTGAAAGCCTTAGATGAATTCCGCTTGTTAAATCAAGAACAAGTTGACTACATTGTGGCAAAAGCATCAGTTGCTGCGTTAGACCAACACGGTGTATTAGCACAACATGCAATCGAAGAAACAGGACGTGGGGTTTTCGAAGACAAAGCTACGAAAAACTTATTTGCCTGCGAACACGTGGTGCACAACATGCGTCACACTAAAACAGTTGGCGTTATTTCAGACGATGAAGTAACTGGATTAACATTAATCGCAGAACCAGTAGGGGTTATCTGTGGTATCACACCTACAACAAACCCAACTTCAACTGCAATTTTCAAATCTTTAATCGCATTAAAAACACGTAATCCAATCGTGTTTGCGTTCCATCCATCAGCTCAACAAAGTTCTGCACATGCAGCTCAAATCGTTCGTGATGCAGCAATTGCAGCTGGAGCTCCTGAAAACTGTATCCAATGGATTGAACACCCATCAATTGAAGCGACAAACGCTTTAATGAACCACGAAGGCATTGCTACAATTTTAGCAACAGGTGGTAACGCGATGGTTAAAGCTGCTTACTCTTGCGGTAAACCAGCTCTTGGGGTTGGTGCAGGTAACGTACCAGCTTATGTTGAAAAATCTGCTAACATTCGTCAAGCAGCTCACGATATCGTAATGAGTAAATCATTCGATAATGGTATGGTGTGTGCTTCTGAACAAGCAGCAATCATTGATAAAGAAATTTACAATGACTTTGTTGAAGAATTAAAGAGCTACCACACTTACTTCGTAAACAAAAATGAAAACGCATTATTAGAAGAATTCTGCTTCGGCGTAAAAGCAAACAGCAAAAACTGTGCTGGTGCTAAATTAAATGCGAACATCGTTGGTAAACCAGCTGCATGGATTGCTGAACAAGCTGGATTCTCAGTTCCAGAAGGAACAAACATTCTTGCTGCAGAATGTAAAGAAGTTGGTGAAAAAGAACCGTTAACTCGCGAAAAACTTTCTCCAGTAATTGCAGTACTTAAATCAGAATCTCGCGAAGACGGTATTGAAAAAGCACGTCAAATGGTTGAATTCCATGGTTTAGGACACTCAGCAGCGATTCATACAGAAGATGCTGAATTAGCGAAAGAATTTGGACGTGTTGTACGTGCAATTCGTGTCATTTGGAATGCTCCTTCTACTTTCGGTGGTATCGGGGACGTTTATAACGCATTTATCCCATCATTAACATTAGGTTGCGGTTCTTACGGACGTAACTCAGTTGGGGATAACGTAAGTGTTATAAATCTATTAAATATCAAAAAAGTAGGGAGACGTAGAAATAACATGCAATGGTTTAAAGTTCCATCAAAAATCTATTTCGAACGCGATTCAATTCAATACTTACAAAAAATGAAAAATGTAAGCCGTGTAATGATCGTAACTGACCAAGCAATGGTTAAATTAGGATTCTTACAACGTGTTATTGAACAATTAGAATTACGTCCAAATAAAGTAATTTATGAAGTATTCTCAGACGTAGAACCAGATCCAGACATCACAACAGTAAACCGTGGTGCTGAAATCATGAAGAGCTTCGAGCCAGATACAATCGTTGCACTTGGTGGTGGATCTGTAATGGATGCTGCGAAAGTGATGTGGATGTTCTACGAACAACCACAAGTGGACTTCCGTGACTTAGTTCAAAAATTCATGGATATCCGTAAACGTGCATTCAAATTCCCAGAATTAGGGGAACGTGCTAAATACGTTGGTATCCCAACAACTTCTGGTACAGGTTCTGAAGTAACACCATTCGCGGTAATTTCAGATAAAGCTAATAACCGTAAATATCCGTTAGCTGACTACTCACTAACACCAACAATTGCGATTGTTGACCCTGCATTAGTTATGACAGTTCCAGACTTTGTAACTGCTGATACTGGTATGGACGTATTAACTCACGCAATCGAAGCGTACACTTCAACACTTGCAAACGACTATACAGATGGTTTAGCATTGCAAGCAATCAAATTAGTATTTGAAAACTTAGTAAGCAGTGTGAAAAATGCTGATTTCGTTTCACGCGAAAAAATGCATAACGCTTCTACAATGGCTGGTATGGCATTTGCCAATGCGTTCCTTGGTATGAGCCACTCAATGGCGCATAAGATTGGTGGATTCTTCCACACAGTTCACGGACGTACAAATGCGATCCTATTACCATACGTAATCCGTTACAATGGTACTCGTCCTGCAAAAGCAGCTACATGGCCAAAATACAACTACTACCGTGCAGATGAAAAATTCCAAGACATCGCTCGTATGTTAGGATTACCATCTTCAACTCCTGAAGAAGCAGTGGACGCTCTAGCTAAAGCTGTTTACGAATTAGGGGAAGCTGTAGGAATTGAAATGAACTTCAAAGCACAAGGCGTTAACCACAAAGAATGGTTAGCTACAATCCACGAGATTGCAATGCTTGCTTATGAAGATCAATGTTCACCTGCGAACCCTCGTTTACCAATGGTAGCTGATATGGAAGAAATTCTTGCTGACGCATACTTTGGATATAAAGAACGCCCAGGTCGTATCAAATAATTGATTTAAAACCTAAAGAGTCTTAGAAGTTTCCTAAGGCTCTTTCTTTGCTCTGTTTTTCGTCTAGGAAATATGCTATACTGTTAGGGAAAGAAGGGAGATGGCTTATGACACCAAATAAGGAAGATTACATTAAAACAATCTATAAATTAGGCGGTAAAGATGAATTCGTTACGAATAAAGCCATCAATCAAATGCTGGACCTTTCAGCAGCTTCCACAACAGAAATGTTGAACAAGCTTGTCCATGATGGTACTGTGGAATACATTCGTTATAAAGGTGCAAAATTAACAGGGAAGGGAATTAAAGTTGCTGAACGTTTGATTCGTTCTCATAAAATCTGGGAAGTCTTCCTAGTAAATTCTCTAGGATTTAGTGGAGACTCTGTTCATGATCAAGCAGAGATTCTTGAACATGCCTCAACCGTTGAAATGACAGAACGATTAGCGGAATTCTTAGGAAATCCAACGCATTGTCCTCATGGAGAAGAAATACCACCATTTTCAGAATAAAATAGCGATAGAACTGGTCTTTTTTGACCAGTTTTTTTATTTTGGCTCTAGTATTTATCGCAAAATTTTAGTACAATAATAGTACAGTTTAAGCAAGGTGTTTCATTTTTTTAATACAGAGGGGATATTATGACATCAAAGCATCAACAAATCATTCGCTATATTGAATCACTCCCAGTTGGAGAAAAGATCTCAGTTCGTTCGATTGCAAAGAATATGGAAATGAGCGAAGGTACAGCCTATCGTGCAATCAAGGAAGCTGAGAATATTGGGATTGTTTCAACCATTGAACGTGTTGGAACGATTCGTATTGAACGTAAGACAAAAGATAATCTAGAAAAACTATCTTTTGGAGAAATTATTAAGATTATTGAAGGGGAAGTATTCGGTGGGCACGAAGGGTTAGATAAAATCTTAAACCGATTCGTTATCGGTGCGATGACACTAGATGCGATGACGCGCTATATTCAGCCTGAATCACTTGTGATTATCGGGAACCGTGAAGATGCTCAATTACTTGCCTTAAACCAAGGGGCTGCTGTTTTAATTACTGGGGGCTTCCAAGCAACACCTCAATTAATTCAAAAAGCGGATGAGCTTAAAATTCCGCTCATGGGAACAACTTACGATACATTTACGGTCGCCAGCCTCATCAACCGTGCGATGACCGATCAATTGATTAAAAAGAAAATTATGATTGTTGCCGATATTTATAATGATATCGATAACACGCATTATTTAAAAATGGATCAAACCGTTAGAGAGTATCGCGAGTTGAGTGAAAAGACTGGAAATTCGCGTTTCCCAGTTGTAAACCATTCGAACAGATTAGTAGGGGTTGTTTCTGCTAAAGATATTTTGGGAAAAGCAGATACTCTAACAATGGAACGTGTAATGACGAAGAATCCATCTGTGTCAAAATTACACGCTTCGGTAGCGAGCGTGGCGCATTCAATGATTTGGAATGGGTTGGAAATGTTACCTGTTGTTCAAGACAATATGGAATTAATAGGAATCATTTCAAGACGAGATGTTATGAAGGCGATGCAACTGACACAACGTCAACCGCAAGTCGGGAATACATTTGAAGATGATGTGAGTGAAAACTTAGAAATCGTTGAAGTGAATCCAACAGGCGCTAACTTTAGCTTTACAGTAACACCACAAATGACGAACAACCTTGGGATGCTTTCTTTTGGTGTATTATGTGAAGTGGTTTCGGTTGCTTCAAAAGAATTTATTCATAGAAGTCAACGTCGTAACACCGTGATTGAACAATTAGAAATGCATTACTTGAAGATGATTCCAATCGAAAGTCATATTGTGATTCAAATTCAAATGCTCGATAATGGTCGTAAAGTATCGAAATTAGATATTTCAGTATTATTAGAAAACTCAATTGTTGCTAAAGCAATTATGTCAAATCAATTAATGGAAAGAAACTAAGAATGAATTACAAAAAATTATTAAAAGGAATTATCACAGAGATTGAAAAAGCCGATTCAATCGTGATTTTAAGACATAGAAAACCAGACCCAGATGCTTTAGGGTCACAAATAGGTCTAAGTGGACTCATTAAGTCAACCTATCCAGAAAAATCTGTTTACGTTATTGGAGATATGCCAGAAAACTTGAAGTATATCGGCGACATGGATGAAATCACTCAAGAGGTGTTCGATAACTCGCTTGTTATTGTTGTCGATTGTTCTACACCGAGACTTATCAATTGTCCATTTGAAGTGAATGTCGATGAAGTAATTAAGATAGATCACCATCCAAATGTGACACCTTATGGAAAGATTTGTTATGTGGATACAACTGCGGCCAGTGCCAGTGAAATCATGGCTGAGTTTGCTTTTGATGATATGACTCCATTTCAAATGAATAAGTTAGCAGCTAACGTGATTTACGCAGGAATCATCGGGGATACCGGTCGATTCTTATATCCGTCAACTACTTCAAAAACTTTTGCACTTGTATCAAAATTGATACAACACGATGTAGATTTGGCTGGGATTGCCGATAAAATGATTACAAAACCGCTGAATGTGAATCGAATGACAGGGTATATTTACGAGAATCTAAATGTGTCTCCTGAAGGCATGGCGAGTGTAGTTTTAACAAAAGAAGTGCTTGAACGGTTCCAAGCTACTGACCAATTAGCTTCACTTGTAGTTTCAGTTCCTGGAACGGTTGAAGGGATTCTGGCATGGAGTATGTATGTGGAACAAGAGGATGGCACCTTTAGAGTTCATTTGCGTTCAAAAGGGCCAACCGTGAATCATATTGCGCAAGCTTTCGGCGGTGGAGGACATACGCTAGCGTGTGGCATTCCTTCTGTTACGAAGAGTCAAATATTAGAAGTGGATGCTGAGTTAAAAGAGGCAGTGAAAGCCTTTAAGAAAAATTGAAATTACGCCCAAATAAGAGTATTATAAGATGTTGTATTTACAATAAAAATCAGTCCAATCATTGGATGAAAGGAAATATTAAATAATGAATTATACAGAGTTTTTTAAAAAGATTGATGCAGAAATTAAAAAAGCAGATTCGATTGTTATCTTGCGTCATGAATCACCAGACCCAGATGCAATTGGATCTCAAGTAGGGTTAAGAGAAATTATCCGTGCTACTTATCCTGAAAAAACAGTGTATTTACTTGGTGAAATGCCTAGCTCATTAACGTATATTGGAGAAATGGATGAAATTACACAGGAACAATTTGATGCTGCACTGATTATTGTTTTAGACTGTGCAAATACACCACGTATTGACTGCCCATTTGAAGTAGATTCATCGAAAGTAATTAAAATCGACCACCATCCAGATAGAGATGTTTATGGTGCGATTTCATTTGTAGATACGAATTCAAGTAGTACAAGCGAAATTTTATGTCGTTTTGCATTTGGTGAAGAAAGTACTTGGAACGTCTCAAAAGAAGCAGCAAATGCATTATATGCAGGTATTGTAGGAGATACAGGGCGCTTCCTATATCCAGCAACGACAGCTGTAACATTTGCAATGGTATCTAAATTATTAGAATTCGATGTAGATATTTCAGGCATTGCTTATCATATGATTACAAACCCCGTTTCGGTTAGCCGTTTAGCAGGTTATATTTACCAAAACATGGAAATTTCTGAGAATGGCGTTGCAGCTACTATTTTAACGCAAAAGGATTTAGAGCACTTTGGAATTGAAGAAGATCAAACACATGGTGTTATTTCACTTCCAAGTACGGTTGAAGGCATTCATTGCTGGGCGTTATTTGTTGAGCAACCAGATGGAAGCTATCGTGTAAATCTTCGTTCTAAAGGCCCAATCGTGAATGTGATTGCTCAAAACCATGGTGGTGGAGGACATCCATTAGCATCGGGTGCGATTGTTCAAACTCTTGAAGAAGTAAACGAAATCGTAGAAGAATTGAATGCATCTTCAAAAGAATATTTAAGTAAATAATAGGGAAAGAGTCGGTTTATCCGGCTCTTTTTTCTTAAATTGGGTTTTCAAATGTGAAAAAAAATTCTTTTTAAAGGAAGAAAATTGGTCTTGGTTCTTTCTTGGTTAACTCACATTAATACAGTATAATATATATGAATTTTTATTGAAAAATATTTTTATAAAAGAAGGAGAGCGGAATGAAGAGATTTATTCATAAATTATCAACTACATTATTAATATTCACATTATTAACGAATCAAGTAGCGCCAACTTTTGCTTATGCGCAGGAGGTTAGTGAACCTACAACAGTAGAGACAAGTAATACAGAAACTACTGAAACACCAGGAATTGAAACTACGGTGAGCACAGAAAATACTACTTCTGAAGCAAACGAAGCCACAGCTACAGGTGTTTTAGGGATAAATGCACAAATCGGTCAAGTAAAAGTAACTGCTACAAACTCAACAGGTAGTGACGCGCAATATACAACAAAGAATCGTCAAGGAGATGTTCAATTAGATGGTTCAAAAGTAGCTAATCCTATCATTGGAGGATATATCGAGTTTACTTATCCAACAGAGTATATTGAGAGTTTTACAGTTGCGACTGGTGGACCAGTGAAGAGCGTAGATAATTCGACACCAGGTCTATTAAAAGTATACTTGTCAGACATTACGCAAACAACCACAGCAAGTTTTCCTTTTACATTTGAATTTAAGGATCGTGTAACTCCGGAAGGGTATACGTTCTCTCCGAAAATCGTGTTAAAAGATAGTACTGGAAACACATTAAAGGAAGTAACAGATACATTAACTTATAAAGTAAAAGTCGATAAACAGTCATTGTTTAAATATAACGGGACAAATACTACACAAGCGTATACTATTGATAACCGTGATATTTATGGTGGTAAGGCAACGGGGGAAGCAATATCAAAAGCCGCAGATGTTACTTTCCAATTCAGTTTATCAACGAATACTGCAGGTGGTGGACAAACTCAAAACTGGGGGAATGGTAAAGCACAAACTCGTGCAGCGAAATCAATCACCATTACAGATACACTGCCAACGTATCAAAAAGCAGATGGAACTACTGGAACAGCTGTCTTTGATCCTGCTAAAAATCCAGGATGGACATTAAATGCTGATGGAACAGTTAGTAAAACCATTACTGGTAGTGACACTCTAAATGACACAAATAGTGAAGCGGAACTTGCTTTACGCGAGGAGAGACTTGTTTTAAGTTTCCCAGATGCAAAAACAAAAACGAACATTGTTAATAACGCAAAAACAGAATTGACGTTTATCCAACAAGGAGAATCAGAACCAAAATTAACAGTTAGCGATGATATTCAATTTAAACTCATTGGACAATTGATTAGTGATTCTTCTTTCCGTAAGTCTAATAACGATAAACAAACTTTAAACGTTGATGCTGGTGCTCCAGATACATCTGTAGCGACATGGATTCTTGGGTTTACGAATACTTCTCCAAGTACAATTTCTGAATTAACATTAGTTGATGAAGACTTAGATGAAAGAATGTATTTCTACTCAGTCGGTTCTCCTGTTTCCAATGCACCATTTGATATGGATGTATATGGTGTAAAAGCAGATGGTACTGAAGTGAAATTAGGAAGTATTGCTAAAGGTAGTAAACAAATTGTGATTGTAGACGAAGATGCCTATAATAAAGTCACAAATCAAGCAAAACAAATTTATGCAGGAACTTTAAAGAAAGACGCCTATCAAAAAGTAAATCGTACTTATGACAGTATAAAAATCAAGCTTCAAGATGGGAAAGTTCTTCAAGCAGGAGAAATTACATCTACTTTTATTCAAACTAAATTGTTAAATCCATTTGATGAAACTGAGCGTAAAGATCCTGTTAGATACAATAATAGTATGCATGCTGAAGGTTTAGTGGATGGCTATGGAGAAGACGGAAAGTTCTCTACAAACAAGAGTACTTCCTATGAAGATGTAAGAGTGAAGGAAGAAGAAATTCGTATTTCGAAGATGACTCGTTCAAATCCTACAGGTAATTTAGGAGAAGTTGTTGAATATAGTGTTACTGCTGATTTTAGTAACTTATCAGTCAACCGTCGTGTAAATGGAGCTCAAGTGATTGATGTCTTACCTGAGGGAATCACTTATGAAGGGTACTATATTGATAAAAAAGAGCATAGAAACATGGTAAAGGGTGAACCAAGAGTCGTTGAAAATTACAATGGCAGCGGTCGCCAAGCAGTAATTTTTGAGTTAAAAGATCTTGATTTCTACAATGACAAAACGATTGGTCGTGACTTTACAGCAATTGTTTCAGCAACAATTACGAAAGAGGCAATGCCAACAGCCGTTCAGAAAGCTGATGATTATAAGAAAAATACAGATAACCATGTATTTCTAGTTGCAAAAGAGTTTTCTCCTTTAGCAAGTAATGTAACGTCACAAACAATGTTAGACAATGTGTTTAAGATTGAGACGCCAGATGGAAAAGTTCCAGATAGAATCGTAGCCGCAAAATCTTCTACGATTGTAAACTTACCGACTGAAATTCGTTCTGAGAAATTTATTTCGAAAAGTGATGGAAGTTGGACTCAAGAATTAGTTCAACACAACTATGGTCAAGAGTATAAATATCAACTACAAACGAAGAACTATAGTACGTACGATATCGAAACATTTACGTTGTATGATCGCCTGCCTTATGTAGGGGATAAAAATGGTTCAGGCTTCACACCTGTTCTAACTAAAGCGTTGGACGTTGAAAGTAAATATACTGTTTATTATCATACTTCAACGACATTACCTGCAACTCCATATGATGCAACGCAGTCGAGTGGCTGGGTAACAGCTGATCAAGTTGCTGATTTTACAAAAGTAACAGCCATCAAGATTGTATTGAATAAGGGTGAAAAGATTGTCCCAGGAGAAGTAGTGAACTTCCAAGTGGATATGAAAACTCCGGAATATACTGATGGCGCAACAGATACATTAACAGCAACGAACGTATTCTATACTAACCGTGATGCTGAAAATCCAAAAGTATTCGGTGAAACAAATGCTGTTTCGAACCAATTACCACAATACATTCCAGTTGCTAAGATTTGGAGTGGGGAAAAAGACGCTTCTATTTCAAGTATTAAAGTGGAATTAAGCAGTAAGAGCAATCCAGATGTTGTTCTTGCAACAATGATTCTAAATGATGCGAATAACTGGAAAGGTATCTTTAAACTGACAATTGATGGTAAGACATTAGATCCAACTGTGATTGACTACCAAGTAAAAGAAGTCATCGACGAAAATTACGGTAAAGACTATGACACAGTGATTACTGGTGATGCAACTCAAAAAGAAGGCTTTACAATCACAAACACACGTAAGACAACTACTCATACCGTTAAAAAAGTATGGGAAGATAAAGAAAATAAACTAGGTTTACGTAAAGCCATTAAGGTTCAATTGAAACAAAATGGTGAAAACTATGGTGAAGCAATCGAGTTGTCTGAAGCGAATAATTGGGAACATACTTTCAGCGAATTGCCAGAGTCTAATAATAGCGTGGCTTATGAGTACACTGTTGAAGAAACAGATATTCCAGAAGGATATACACATGAAGTTGTAACAGAGGGCACAAACTCAGTTATTACTAACCGAATTCTTTCAGCGATTAAACAAGACCTCACATTCAAAAAAGAATTAGAAGGTCGTGAATTGCAAGAGGGTGAATTCACATTTAATCTATTAGATGAAAATGGGAATGTAGTTCAATCAGCTCAGAATGCTGCTGATGGTACGATTACATTTAAAGATGTAACATTTGAAAAAGCCGGAACTTACAAATTCACAGTTGTAGAAGTTAGTGGAGATGATGCTCAAATCACTTACGATAAGAGCGCCAAAAACGTTTCTGTTGAGGTGAAACAAGAGGGCACAGAATATGTTGCTACTGTAACATATGATGCAGATACAACGTTTAAAAACAAGTATACGGCACCAGCTATTCCAACTCCTGAACCATCAAAACCACAAAAAGATTTACCAAATACGGGTACTTCATCACTTGTAAATACAATGTTGATTGCAACTGTTCTTGTAATGATTGCTTTAGGATTTGTTTATACAAGCAAGAAAGAAAATTAATCATATAATTTTGAAAACATCGATTAGTCATAAGACTAGTCGATGTTTTTATTTCGCTGTTGAAAGCCTTTTGATTTTTTGAAAAAAATTCTTTAAATGAATTGACTTTAGCACGTTTCAAGAATACAATAATATTATGTGTTAAATCACATTTAACCATAAAAATTATCAATGCAATTTATTTTGATTAAAAATTAAATAGAGACGGAGGTGACTCAATGGACTCAGTAGTAGTAGGTGGCCTCGCGATCTTAGCTTTAATAATTGGAATTGTTGCTGGATATATTGGTTTCAAATCAAATTACGAGAAAAAGTTAGTAGCAGCTCGCGAATCGGCTGAAATGATTATCAAAGATGCAGAAAAAGATGCTGACCGTTTAAAAAAGGAAGTATTATTAGAAGCAAAAGAAGAAAATCATAAATATCGTGCTGAAGTTGAAAATGAGTTAAAAGAAAGACGAAATGAAGTACTTCTTCAAGAAAAGAGAATGATTCAACGTGAAAAGAATTTAGATCGTAAGGATGAAATTCTGGAAAAACGTGAACAATCAATTGAAGTGAAGGAAACAAAAATCCAAGAAAAACTTGAGAGAGTAACAGAGAAAGAAAATCAAGCTGAAGCTCTCGTTGCTAAGCAACAAGAAGAATTGGAACGTATTTCTACAATCAGTAAAGAAGAAGCACAAGAAATTATCATGAAGGACATGACTGAACAATTAAGTAAGGAACGAGCCATCATGATTAAAGAGTCTGAGCAGCTTGCAAAAGATGAAGCAGATAAAAATGCTAAAAATATTATTCTTCAAGCGATTCAACGTTCCGCAGCGGACTTAGTTTCAGAGAACACAGTAACGGTTATGACGTTACCAAGTGATGAAATGAAAGGACGTATTATCGGACGTGAGGGACGTAACATTCGTACCCTTGAATCATTAACAGGAATTGATGTGATTATCGATGAAACACCAGAAGCGGTGGTATTAAGTGGGTTTGACCCAATTCGCCGTGAAATCGCGAAAATGACGCTTGAAAAATTAATTTCAGACGGTCGTATTCATCCTGCACGTATTGAAGAAATGGTTGAAAAATCTCGTAAAGAAATGGATGAGCGTATTCGTACAATCGGTGAACAAGCAACGTTCGAAGTTGGAATTCACTCATTACATCCTGATTTGATTAAGATTTTAGGTCGTTTATACTTTAGAGCTAGTTACGGTCAAAACGTATTGAACCACAGTATCGAAGTAGCTAAACTTGCTGGTGTAATGGCTGGTGAGTTAGGTGAAGATGTGAACCTTGCAAAACGTGCTGGTTTACTTCACGATATCGGTAAAGCACTCGATCATGAAATTGAAGGTTCTCACGTTGAAATCGGAGCAGAAATCGCTCAGAAATATAAAGAGAACAAGATTGTTGTTAATGCGATTGCCTCTCACCACGGTGATGTAGAAGCAACTTCAACAATCGCGGTACTTGTAGCAGCAGCCGATGCCTTATCAGCAGCTCGCCCAGGTGCTAGACGTGAATCAATCGAAAACTATATTCGTCGATTAGAAAGATTAGAAGCCATTGCAACAGAACACGAAGGTGTTGAACGAAGCTTTGCGATTCAAGCTGGACGTGAAGTTCGTGTAATGGTACAACCTGACAAGATTAGTGATGAAAAAGCGATTATTTTAGCGCATGACATCAAAAATCAAATTGAGGAAGAACTCCAATATCCAGGACATATTAAAGTTACAGTTATTCGTGAGACAAGAGCAGTCGAATATGCTAAGTAATCATTGATTGACTTTGACTCTACTGAAAGAGTAGATGTAAAACTGGAAACCCCATGACTAGATGTCATGGGGTTTTATTTTACTTTTTAAAGATATAAACAAGGCATTCTCTAGTAGAGAATGCCTTGTTTGTTTGAACTATTGATTACGAGCTTCTTGAGTCGTTTGTTCATTGTTATTGTTGCTATTATTGTTGTTTTGCTGACGATTGTTTTGTTGCTGGTTTTGTTGAGTCGTACGTTCCTCAGCTGTTGTTGGTTGTTCTAGTTGGAACTCATTTGTAATAGGGTCAGAACTATCTTTACCAACCGTTACAACTAGAGTTACCGATACGCTAGGTCCACTGATGTTTTGGAATGTCACTTTATTTGTTGAAACAGTTTGCGTTTGCCCGTTTACAGTGACTTTGTATTGTGGCTTATCTTTAGAGTTCGTTTGATAATTATCCCAGGTTACAGTCAACGCCTTCTTACTCTTATCGTAAGTAGCTTTCAAACCAGTTGGTCCTTCAATCTTAGTACCATAGTTCATAGATTGTTGAGTAGGGACATGTCCTTTAACAAATAACTCAGTTGCAATCATATTCGCTGGAGTTCTTGGTCCAGGTAAGCTTAATGGGTCAGATCCAATTTCGATTTGTTGTTTGACAACACTGTCTGGTTGTACCCAATCATCTCCGCTAGAAGATTCAGCCATATATTTCATTAAGTAGTAATAAATAAGTCTTGAATATTCTTGTTCGGTAGTGTCAACACCGCCACCTTGTTCATACGGATTATCATAACCAGTCCATGCAGAAATTGTGTAGTCGGTAGAGTAGCCGATAAACCATGAGTCAGGAATGATATCTTCATAATCACTAGCTCCCATTGCGCGTTTTTGTTCAACAGTGTAGTTAGATGAACCAGTTTTCGCTGCAGTAGGTAAACCAGGAATAGCCGCTTGAGTTGCGAAACCATATTTGAATGAATCTTTTAGTACATCCGTAATCATATACGCTGTTGAATCTTTCATCGCTTGTTTTTGTTCAGGTTTAAACTCTGTTACTTGGCCATCACGAGTTGTGACTTTCGTTACTGTATATGGTTTTGAATAAGTACCGTAATTACCAAATGTGGCATATGCGGCAGCCATTTTAATTGGTGAGATATCTGCACCAATCGAGTTACTTTCTACTAAATAGTCTTGACCATCATTTTTAATTTGAATATCTAGATTATTCAAGAATGACTTGATATTTGTTTCGCCAACAGCTTTAAAGGTTTGCAAGGCTGTTGTATTTCTAGAATAAACGAGGGCAGTACGTAAGGTCATTGCACCTTTGTGACTGAAATCCCAGTTGTTTAATTCAACACCGTTTGAATATGTTGTTCTTTGGTCCATGATGGTTTGACCAGTAGAATAATTTAAGTATTCGATGGCTGGACCGTAGTCGATTACAGGTTTGATTGTAGAACCAGTACTACGTGAATTGTCAGTTGCTCGGTTATAGCCGAGTAATGTGGTTTGTTTACGACCACCGTTTACGGCGCGAACAGCACCAGTTTTTGTGTCCAACATTACAACAGCGTTTTGAATTTTGTCATTCACGTATTGAATGTAATCATTCGTATTAACGATATCGTATAAACGTTGTTGCGCTTTTGAGTCGATAGTTGTTTCAATCGTAAGTCCATCGTTATAAGGATCAAGTCCTGTTTTTTCTTGAACTTCTTTTAAAACCATTGTTACGAACGAATCGTAAACAAGTGCTTTATCATTACTATCAACTTTGTTATTATGTGCGATTAAGCCTTCAGTAACTGGAGTAGCTACCGCTTGATCATATTGTTCCTTTGTAATTTTTCCATTTTCTTTCATGGAATAGAGTACTAAGTCACGACGTTCTTTTGCTTGATCAGCATTAGCATATGGGTCATATGAATTAGGGGCTTGTGGCATACCAGCAAGTAGTGCCACTTGAGGTAAACTTAATTCAGATAATTCTTTATTGAAGTAGTAGTGTGATGCAGTCCCAAATCCATAGACATTATTAGCCATATATACTTTGTTTAAATAGTACGTAAGAATCTGTTCCTTAGAATAATTACGCTCTAATTGAAGTGATAGCATAATTTCTTGAATTTTACGTTTGTAGGTTTGGTCTTCTTTCTTCGTAGAGAATACGGCTAACTTCACTAATTGTTGAGTGATCGTACTACCACCTTGAGTAATTTGACCGGCTTTTGCATTTCGTAGGAATGAACCTGCGATACGGATTGGGTCAATCCCCATATGAGAGTAAAAGCGTTTATCTTCGATAGAAGTGATTGCATCCTTTAGTAATTGAGGGACTTGTTCACTGGTGATAATATCTCGTTTTTCACCCCCGAGTGAATAAATGAGTTCGCCATCTTTATCAAGGATTTTAGTTTCAGTAGCTCCTTCTAGATCACTTGCTTGAATGGTAGGAGCAGTCGCACCGTAGTAAGCGAAGATTGCGACGATCGCAATAATAGCCACCGTCACAAAAGCGGCAATACCAATTAAAATTTTCTTCCAGAGTTTTTTCTTAGAAGAAGTAGGTGCCTTTTTCTTTGTATGACGGTGCTGAGATGAACGGGTTTGTTCAGTATTGTTTTCAGTCATAGATTGACCTCCTTTATAATAAGCTATCTACTGCATCTAAGTAATTTAGCGTCATTTGCAGCGATAGAGAAATTGATTGACCATGTTCTTTAATATAGGTCAACGGGATTGATTGACGTTTTGTGCTTGAATCATGAACGAATTGTTCGATCCATTTATATTCAAGTAAATAATATTCCTTCAAACTAGAAAAATAAAAAATAACAAATGCGATACCGCCTTGTTCACAGCACTCTTTCATATGTTCTAGCTGATGCTCATGAATATTCTTTAATGGGAAAGAAGTTTTATTCTTCGTTTCCTTCGCTTCAAAATCGATATATCTTCCTTTATACACACCGTTATAGTCGGTTGTCGATGCCTGACGAAAATAGGCTTCCGTAATCTGCGCTGCACTACGGGCAGGGTAGTTTACTTTAACGACTTGAATCGGTGTCGGTTTCTTGTGGATGACCGCTCGTTTTTGAAGGCGATAGAGTTCATTGGTTTGATTCAATATGTTCTCTAAACCCATACCGCGACTACTATAATTTGTTTGCATTGTTTGAGACCGAGTAGCCCGTGATAATTGTTTTTGTCCTTTTGGATATTGAATCATTTTATCCCTCCTATGGCGTCTATTATAACATTTTGGGCAAAAAATGAGAAAAACTATTGCTTTTGTTACCTTTTCTTAATCTCTATTCAAAATTCTTGTTAAATTAAACCTGAATAAGTCAATTATGTTTTACAAAAGAGGAAGAGTATTGTAAAATAAATGAGTATGTAAATCCATTCATCTTTAAGGTGAATAATGAATTTATGGAGGAATAATATGACAGCAAAATTCGAAAAAGTTGAAACAAATAAAGTTGTTTTAACATTTGAAATCTCACAAGAAGATATTAAAAAAGGTTTGGACCAAGCGTTTAACCGCGTTAAAAAGAACGTGAACGTACCTGGTTTCCGTAAAGGTAAAGTAAGCCGTCAAGTATTTGAAAAAATGTACGGTGAAGAAGCTTTATACCAAGATGCATTAAACATTCTTTTACCAGATGCATACGATAACGCAGTAGAAGAAACTGGAATCTTCCCAGTAACTCAACCAACAATCGATATTGAATCAATCGAAAAAGGTAAACCATGGGTTATCAAAGCAGAAGTAATTGTTAAACCTGAAGTTAAATTAGGTGAATACAAAGGCTTAACTGTTGAAAAACAAGATCGTACAGTATCTGAACAAGATGTTGAAGATCGTTTATTACAAGAACAAGCTCGTGCAGCTGAATTAGTTGTAAAAGAAGATGCAGCTGAATTAGGTGACACAGTAGTAATCGACTTCGAAGGTTTCTTAGGTGACGAAGCTTTTGAAGGCGGAAAAGGTGAAAACCACTCATTAGAATTAGGTTCAGGATCATTCATCCCAGGTTTCGAAGACCAATTAGTTGGCGCTAAAGAAGGCGATGAAGTAGAAGTGAAAGTGACTTTCCCAGAAGAATACCATGCTGAAAACTTAAAAGGTCAAGAAGCAGTGTTCAAAGTTAAAGTTCACGAAGTAAAAACTAAAGAATTACCTGAATTAACAGATGAATTCGCTAAAGATGTTGATGATTCAGTTGAAACATTAGCAGAATTAAAAGAAAAAATTCGTACTGAATTAGAAAAAGAAAAGAACGCTGCAGCTGATGAAGCAGTAGCAGACGAAGCTTTACGTAAAGCAGTAGAAAACGCTGAAATCGTTGACTTACCACATGAAATGGTTCACGACGAAGTTCACCGTCAAATGGAACACTACTTAAACGATATGCGTCGTAACGGAATCTCTCCTGAAATGTACTACCAAATCACTGGTACAACAGAAGCTGATTTACACAAAATGATGGAAAAAGACGCTGACGTTCGTACTAAGACTAACTTAGTATTAGAACAAATCGTTAAAGAAGAAGGCATCGAAGCAACTGATGAAGATGTAGCTAACGAAGTAAAAGAATTAGCTGCTCAATACGGTATGGAAGAAGATGCAGTTCGTGCTGCTGTTTCAGTAGATATGTTGAAAAATGATATCTCAATGAAGAAAGCATTAGCTGTAATTACTGATTCTGCTAAAGAAGCTTAATTTTATAAAATTAAATAAGAAAGCGCCGGTTTCGCTAGAGACCGGCGCTTTTTGAAACAACATTTCTTGTTGAAAATAGAGACTTATGGTACTCTTAAAATGAAAAATCAGGAAAAGAATGGAGGTTTCAGATTGTATAAAGATGAAACAAAACAAGTAAGATGTTCATTTTGTGGAAAATCACAAGAACAAGTAAAGAAAATTATCGCTGGTCCTGATGTATTTATTTGTAATGAATGTGTTGATTTATGTAAAGAAATTATTGATGAAGAATTTTCTTCAATGACGATGGATGAAATGATTGAGGTATTAAAACCTCAAGAAATCCTAAAAGTATTGAATGATTACGTTGTTGGCCAAGAACATGCAAAAAAATCATTAGCAGTAGCGGTTTATAATCACTATAAACGTATTAATCACTTATTTAGTGAAGATGACGATGTTGAGTTACAAAAGAGTAATATTTGTTTAATCGGACCAACAGGTTCTGGTAAGACTTATTTAGCTCAATCATTAGCGCGTATTTTAAATGTTCCATTCGCGATTGCGGATGCGACTACATTAACTGAAGCGGGTTATGTTGGTGAAGACGTTGAAAATATTCTTCTAAAACTATTACAGGCGACAGACTATGATATTGAACGTGCTGAAAAAGGTATTATTTATATCGACGAGATTGATAAAATTGCCCGTAAGAGCGAGAATGTATCCATTACTCGTGACGTCAGTGGTGAGGGGGTTCAACAAGCCTTACTGAAAATTTTAGAAGGGACTGTTGCGTCTGTTCCGCCTCAAGGAGGACGTAAACATCCACATCAAGAACTCATTCAAATCGACACAACGAATATTTTATTTATCGTTGGTGGAGCGTTTGATGGAATTGAAACAATCGTAAAAGAACGTCTTGGTGCTAAAGTCATTGGATTTGGATCTTCAAATAAAAACTTATCAAGTCACGAAAGTTTAATGCAGTTGATTATTCCAGAAGATTTACAAAAATTCGGACTAATTCCAGAATTTATTGGACGTCTTCCAATCACTGCAGCGCTAGAACCGTTAAGTAAAGACGATTTAGTCGATATTTTAACGAAACCAAAGAATGCATTAGTGAAGCAGTATCAAAAACTCTTTGCCATGGATAACGTGGAATTAGAGTTTGAACCAGCAGCGCTTCAAGCAATTGCTGCTAAAGCGATTGAACGTCGTACAGGTGCGCGTGGATTAAGAAGTATTATTGAATCCGTGATGATGGATTTAATGTTTGAAATTCCAAGTCGTGAAGATATTACAAAAGTGGTCGTTACAGAGGCTATTGTGAACGGAACTGGCGAACCTGATTTGTATGATGAAGAAAACCGATTGATTTCCTAGGGATTTTCAGCAAAATATGTTAGGATAGAATGTGATATAGTGGGTGCATTATATTGCATTCTATTTTTTATTAAGAGTTATTACATGAATTGAAGGAGACAACAATATGAAAGGATTGAAATCCTTAATAGCGAAACATTATACAAAAGAAGAATTTGCTTGGATTATGCAAGACTGGGCTAATTCGGTTTATTCTTTAATGATTACAACCGCCATCTTCCCGTTATATTTTAAGACGGTATCATCAAACGCCGGCATTAGTGCGGCTGATTCAACTGCATTTTTAGGATATGCAAACTCGATTGCGACATTTGCCGTTTCTATTATGGCGCCGGTTCTTGGAGCTTTAGCGGATTATAAAGGCTATCGAAATCCGATGTTTACTTGGAGTACATTACTAGGTGTATTCTCAGTTATTGGAATGATGTTTGCAGAAACAGATCAATGGATTTTATTACTAGCATTGTATACTTTATCGGCTATTGGATATTCAGCTTCAAACATTTTCTATGACAGTTCGATTATGGATGTCACAACTTATGATCGAATGGATAGAATTTCTGCAGCGGGCTATGGATATGGCTATATTGGAAGTGTCTTTCCATTTGTATTATTTATGATGATTATGCAATTCAGTGGATTAAATTCAAATGCAATCGTTATGATTGGATTCTTTATAACAGCCGCATGGTGGTTTATCTTTACCGTTCCATATTGGTTATATGTGAGTCAAAAATCATTTATAGAGAAACCAAAAAATCCAGTTAAAGATAGCTTTATTCGTTTATGGGGAACCATTAAACGTATTGGAGAACATAAGCAAGTGTTCTTATTCTTACTCGCTTACTTCTTCTATATTGACGGAGTAGGAACTATCATTAAAATGGCGACAGCAATCGGTTCGGATATGGGACTCGATAGCAATAGTTTGATTGTCATCTTATTAATTGTTCAAATCGTGGCATTTCCATTTAGTTTACTTTATGGTTACTTATCAAAACGATTCGGTAACAAGAAAACATTATTCCTTGGAATCGGTACTTATATTTTAATTTGTGTGATGGCATTGTGGTTAAATTCATACACAGATTTCCTTGTCTTAGCAATTCTAATTGGTACAGCTCAAGGTGGTGTACAATCACTTAGCCGTTCATTATTTGGTCAGTTAATTCCAGCCAATAGAGCAAATGAATTCTTTGGATTCTATAATATTTTTGGTAAATTCTCATCTATTTTAGGGACAACATTACTTGGGATTACAGCTCAAATGACAGGGAATTCATTAGATGGTGTGTTCTCTTTAATCATCTTGTTCTTAATCGGTTCAGTCTTACTATTCTTCGTGAAGTTGCCAACTCAGAAAGGATTAGAAAATGAAGGTTAATAAAGCCGAATTTACAATTAGTGCTGTAGGACCAGCGCAATATCCTTCTGGAAATCTTCCAGAAATAGCATTATCAGGTCGTTCAAATGTTGGGAAATCTTCTTTTATTAATAAGTTGATTCAACGAAAAAGCTTAGCCCGTACCTCAAGTAAACCTGGTAAAACACAAACATTGAACTTTTATCATATTAATGAGCAGTTCTATTTTGTAGATGTGCCTGGATACGGATATGCCAAAGTATCTAAGAAGGAACGTGAAAAGTGGGGGAAGATGATTGAGGAGTATATTACGACTCGAGAGCCACTTCGTTTAGTGCTTATCTTAGTAGACTTTAGACATGAACCAAGTCAAGAAGATGTTCAAATGCGAGAATTTTTAGAGTATTACAATATTCCATATCGAATTGTGATGACGAAATGTGATAAGATTCCTCGTGGTAAATGGAATAAACATGTCAGCGTGATTCGAAAAGCATTTGGCAAACCACCAGAAGATCTTTTCTTAACATTCTCATCTGAAACAGGTGAAGGAGTAGAGAAAGCTTGGGCTTTGATCGAACAATTTATTGCTGACTAAAATAACAAGTGATACCGTATACGGTATCACTTGTTTTGTTTAAAAGAAAAAGAAGGTAACCTGTAAGGAAAATAAAACTTGCTCCATTGCATTAAATCACGAATTGTGATATATTATATGCTGTATCATTAGGCGTAGTGTATGGAGGGAGTTTTTTTATGAGTCAACGATTATCAAAAGAAACGATTCAAAGTATACAATCGCAAGTGAATATTCTCGATATTGTAGGGCAATTTGTCCAATTGAGAAAGCAAGGAAAGAGCCTTTTTGGCCGATGTCCTTTCCATGATGAAAGAACACCTTCGTTTACCGTCACAGAAGAAAAACAGTTATTCCACTGTTTTAGTTGTGGACGCGGGGGAAATGTTTTTAACTTCATGCAGGAATTGGAAAGTTTATCTTTTCCAGAATCGGTTGTTAGGGTAGCAGAACTTGCGCATATTCCTCTCGATGTAGAAATCCCTTCTAGCCAACAAGCAATTCCTCAAAAAGAGAGAAAATTGTTTGCGGCTCATGAAAAAGCGAGTGAGTTTTACTCGCACATCCTATTTAATACAAAAGGTGGACAAGAAGCACTTCATTACTTAACGGATCGTGGCTATACGATTGATACGTTAAAAGAATTTGGATTTGGGTTCTCGTTAAAAGACCGCACGCAGCTGACACAGCTCTTACAAGATTTAGAGCTAACAGAACAAGAAATGGAAGCGACAGGTCTATTCGTCGAAAGTCAAACTGGATTCTTTGATCGTTTTAATCAGCGGATTATGATTCCTCTTCGTAATGAACATGGACAAATTGTCGGATTTTCTGGACGTGTGTTGCCAGGTTATTCGGATGAGTTCGCTTCACAGGCTAAATATTTAAACAGTCCTGAAACACCGCTCTTTGCGAAAAGAAACTTCTTATTTAACTTTGATTTAGCAAAGAAGAATATTCGTAAAGAAAATAAAGTTATCCTTTTTGAAGGATATATGGATGTTATTTCTGCTTGGCAAGCGGGAGTTCAACTAGGGGTAGCCTCAATGGGCACGTCTCTGACACCAGAGCAAATTCAAAAGCTTCGTCATGTGACGGATACGATTTTGATTGCTTATGATGGTGATAGAGCAGGTTTGGAGGCGACAAACCGTGCAATTGAAATGATTCAATCCACGAATGCTTTTACGATTGGAATTATTCCATTTGATAATGGACTGGATCCAGATGAGTTTATTAAACAACGTGGACCCCAAGCGTTTATCGATTTAGTTGAACACGGGCAAGAAACCATCTATCAATTTAAAAAGAGATTCCTTTCTAAGAAATATCAGATACAAGTTGAGAGTCAAAAAATTCAGTATATCGAAGAGATGATTATTGAACTGGCGAAACTCACAAATGATGTGGAAAAGAATCTAGCAATGAAGTCTCTTGCGGATGAGTTTAATCTTGATTACACAACGATTCAAAATCAAGTAAAACAAAAGCAAGTTCAAACTTCACAGAATTTCCAAGCGCCGCCTATACCAAGTGTAGAAACACAAGCGCCAGTAATGAACAGACCGTTTATTAAGAATGAAGGCATTCAAAGGCATCTAATATACCGCTTGATGCATCATAATGAAGCTTGGACATATCTGAATCGTATTAATCCAGAATTCTCGTTTCCGGACGCTTTATATGAGCAATTATTTTTACATATTCAGGCGTTTAGAAATGAAGAAGAGGAATTTGATGTTCAAGAATTTATGTTGTTTTTAAACGATAAGGATTTAATGAACAGAAATCTGGTATCTGAAATCGAATTAGGTCAGTTTCCTCCAGAATGTACGGAACAAGAGATTCAAGATTTAGTATATGTACTTTCACAAAAGAATACTCTGAAAGAGCAGTTAGCACAAAAAAAGGAAGAGTTGAATCGAGCTGCTCTTGTGAACGATGATGAAGCCAGAAAGAAATTGATGGCGGAAATCATGGAGATTCAACGACAATTAAGGAAAAGATAGAATGGAGGAATGGTGAATGACAGTTCAAAAAAATGAAAAAGGTCAAACACTGAATGAAGCAACTTCAACGCTTCTTGCAGAACGAAAATTATTCGGTCAAATTTTATACGATGATTTATCTGCACAAATCGCAATCCCATTTGAGTTGGATGCGGAAGGAATGGATAAATTAATTCAAAAGTTTGAGGATGCAGGGGTTAGTGTTGTAGATGCTAACGGTGAACCAACAAGCCAACAATTGTCAGCAGAAAGCCAACGTGAAGCTGAAACTGGCGTTGTGGAAGATGATACTGCCTTATCTTCAAATACGAAGATTAATGACTCCGTTCGTATGTATTTAAAAGAAATCGGACGAGTTCCACTTCTTAGTGCGGATGAAGAAGTTGCTTTAGCGCTTCGTATTCAAGAAGGAGATACAGAAGCTAAACAAGAGTTAGCAGAAGCCAATCTTCGTTTAGTAGTATCTATTGCGAAACGTTATGTAGGACGTGGAATGCAATTCTTGGACTTAATCCAAGAAGGAAACATGGGCTTAATGAAAGCCGTTGAGAAATTCGACCATACAAAAGGGTTTAAATTCTCAACTTATGCAACATGGTGGATTCGTCAAGCAATCACACGTGCCATTGCAGACCAAGCGCGTACAATTCGTATTCCAGTACATATGGTTGAAACAATCAACAAATTAGTACGTGTTCAAAGACAACTATTACAAGATTTAGGACGCGAACCTACACCGGAAGAAATCGGTGCAGAAATGGATTTACCAACTGAAAAAGTTCGTGAAATTCTTAAAATCGCTCAAGAACCAGTATCTCTTGAAACTCCAATTGGGGAAGAGGACGATTCACATTTAGGTGATTTCATCGAAGACGACAACGCAACAAGCCCAGCGGATCACACAGCATACGCATTGTTGAAAGAACAACTCGATGAAGTTCTTGAACAATTAACAGACCGTGAAGAAAACGTACTTCGCCTACGTTTTGGTCTTGATAAAAACGGTGAAATCCGTACGTTAGAACAAGTAGGGCAAGTATTTGGGGTTACTCGTGAACGTATTCGTCAAATTGAAGCGAAAGCATTACGTAAATTACGCCATCCAAGTCGTTCTAAACAATTAAAAGACTTCTTAGATTAAGAAATAAGTTAGAGAAGCAGTCCTTAGGGATTGCTTCTTTTTTTGTATGCAAAATTTGTGAAATCTCTATTATTTCATGAAAAAGGGTTTAAATCAAGTGAATAATTTGGTAAACTAACAAATGTGGTAATTGAGAATGATTATCAATTAGAAATGAGAGAACATGAAAAGAATTAGTTATTTAATTTTATTATTACTTATATTAAGCATTATTTCACTCTCTGTTGGAGCATCCAGTTTCTCTTGGATGGAATTTTTTAATGGAGGAGAGAGCGCAACACAACTGTTTTGGCAATCAAGGTTTCCTAGACTGTTGAGTATTTTGTTGTCAGCTTCCGCAATGAGTGTATCGGGTTTATTGATGCAGACGATTACGCAAAATGAGTTTGCTTCGCCAAGTACAATCGGTACGGTCGACGCTGCAAAATTAGGATTGATGATGAGTTTATTATTTTTCTCATCTCCTGGACTGTTAGAAAAGATGGCGACGTCATTTGTGTTTGCAATTGGATTCTCTGCGCTTTTTATTGCGTTGCAACATCATCTATCTCTTAAACAAAAATGGATGATTCCCTTAATTGGGTTGATTTTCGGGGGAGTTATTAGTGCGTGTACTCAGTTTCTTGCCTATCAATTTCAACTCGTACAAAGTTTATCCTCCTGGATGCAAGGATCATTTTCGATGATTCAAACCAATCAGTATGAATGGCTGTATTTATGCTTATTTGTTTTAGTACTTAGTATTATTTTTGCCCATTACTATACGGTAGTCAGCATGGGGGAAGATATTAGTCGAAATCTCGGCGTTCCGGTGAAACGGATGGAGTCTTTAACATTAGTGCTTATTGCGCTAACGACGAGTGTCACGATGATTACAGTTGGAAGCTTACCGTTTATTGGGGTGATTGTTCCAAATATCGTCCGCATGCGATTTGGGTCTCAGATGAAAGTATTAGTGCCACTGACGATGCTAGTCGGAGCGTGTCTTGTGTTAAGTTGTGACATTATCGCACGCATGGTTATTGCTCCTTATGAGATTTCCGTAAGCATCATCTTAAGTATTCTTGGGGCTGCACTCTTTATTTTCCAAGTGATTCGCCTGGAAAAGAAAGGAGGAGACCTATGAAAAAGAAAACAAGAATCTTTTTAGGCATCCTTTCCGTCATGGTCGTATTACTAGTAGCAGCGTATTTACTGATACCAACGAAAAATAGTTCAACCGTTTCAAATTTTATTTTGCAGCGACGATTCTTGAAATTGCTGGTCATGGTGATCGTATCTTGTGCAATTCCAATCTCTACGATTAGCTTTCAAACCGTTGTGCAAAATCGATTTTTAACGCCAGGTGTGTTAGGAATTGAGAGCCTATTTGTCTTTATTCAAAGTGGACTGTATTATTTTGAAAGTTTAGTAGGGGTAAAAGTAGAACAATCAGTGATAATTTATTCTGTCACGATTGCCATTCAAATCGGTTTACTACTGTTATTAATGAATGCGTCTAAAGGAATGATGCTATCGAACTTCAAAGTGCTATTGTTACTGACGATGGCGTTTTCGATGTTACTTCGAAATGCAAGCACATTTTTACAAGTTTTAATGGATCCAAACGAATTTGATAAATTGCAAAGTTCACTTTATCCATCTTTCCAAAAGATGAATGCACAACCAATGATGATTGGTGTAGCTATTGGTCTTTTCGTTCTTTTAATGATGGTGTTCTATAGATTACGACATCAGTTAGATGCGCTTCATTTAGGCGTTGACAGTGCAAAGATGTTGGGCATCAATACAAAACGACTTAGTAATGTAGTGATTGTCGTTGTTATTATTATGACAAGTTTATCAACGATTCTAGTAGGGCCGCTTCAGTTTTTAGGCTTTATGATTGCCAACTTAACCTACCAGTTAACGAAAGAATATAAGCATGGCGTTTTATGGCTGTTCTCAGCCGTTTTGGGGCTTGTAATAGTGCTCGCGGCACAGTTAATCGTTGAACGCATATTCCTTCTTACAATCCCGATTAGCGTGTTTATCGAAGGGATTGGTGGAGTATTGTATTTAATCTTATTAGTGAAAGGAGAGAAGCCTGGTGCAGCTTAAAGGTGTTACAAAAAAATATCGACATCCAGTTGTTGATCATGTGGATTTAGAAGTCTCAAAACATCGACTGACTTCCTTTATCGGTCCAAACGGTGCTGGAAAATCAACCCTTCTTGGGATGATGAGTCGGCTTCTACCTAAAGACGAAGGATTTATATATATCAACGGTCAAGAAGTTGAAGCGTGGAACTCAACAGAATTGGCAAAAGAACTGGCTGTTTTAAAACAAAACCAGCAAGTTCATGTAAGTATGACAGTCGAAGAATTTGTTCGTTTTGGTCGTTTTCCATATACAAAAGGGAAGATTACAAATTCAGATGAACAGATTGTTGAAGAGGCGTTAAAAAATACCAACCTTATCTCTTTTAGAACACAAGATATTGGAACTTTATCAGGTGGACAGTATCAACGAGCGCTCATTGCGATGGTTTTAGCTCAAGATACGGAGTGGATTTTACTTGATGAACCTTTAAACCATCTCGATATGAAACAAGCGTATGAAGTGATGAATCTACTTCGTTTCTTAGTTGAAGAAAAAGGAAAATCGATAGTGATTGTGATGCACGACTTAAATATGGCATGTAATTTTTCAGATGAAATAGCTTGTTTTAAAAATGGAAAATGTATCATCCATGATACAGTCGATAAAGTGATGAAAGAGGAGATACTTTCGAATCTGTATGAGATTCCCTTAGAAGTAGTTGAAATTCATGGTAAAAAAATATGTATTATAAAGAACGGAGAAAAACAATGAAAAGATTATTAGCATTATTCAGTTTATTGGCTGTATTTATTCTTGCAGCTTGCGGCCAAACAGCAAAAACAGAATCAGCAACAACACAAGCAGCAGCTACAGAAGAAAAGAGTGAAGTGACTCTTACAAACGGTAAAGAAGATGTGACTGTTAAGACAAATCCAAAGAAAATTGTTGTTTTTGATTTAGGCGTTGCTGATACAATTCGCGAACTTGGTTTTGTCGATAATATTGTAGGGATGCCTTTAAAAACATTACCTACTTACTTAAAAGACTTGCCATCAAGTATTCAATCAACTGGATCAATGGTGGAGCCTGATATCGAAGCAATCGCTGCGTTAGAGCCAGACCTTATTATTGCTTCAGGTCGTACAATTAAATTCCTAGATCAACTAAAAGAAATTGCACCAACTGTTATTTTCTCAGTGGATCAAAAAGATTATTGGAACTCAGTTTCTAAAAACATCCGCTTGGTAGCATCACTATTTGGTAAAGAAGCCGAGGCTAAAGCTGAAGAAGAAATTAAAACATTAGAAGCTTCGATTAAGAAAGTTGCTGATGTGAATGAGAAATCTACTAACAAAACATTAACTCTCATGCTCAACGAAGGAAAGATGTCAGCGTTTGGTGCTGATTCACGTTTTGCATTCCTTTACCAATCACTTAAATTCAAAGCGACTGATGCTAAAATTGAAGACAGTAAACACGGACAAGAAATGAGTTTCGAAGGAATTAAAGAAATCAACCCAGATACAATCATTTTGCTGAACAGAACATTGGCAATTGGTGGAGATAATTCAAATGCAGATACAGTTTTAAACAATGCGTTATTCAAAGAAACTAACGCTGTGAAGAATAACCGCGTCATCCAATTAACTTCAGACTTATGGTATCTAAGTGGTGGAGGATTGCAATCTACTAAATTAATGATTGAAGACGTTCAAAAAGTACTCCAATAATGAAACTAAACTTTAACAGCTATGTTTAGTCAAAAAGAAAAGAGGTGTACCGCAATTACGGTACACCTCTTAATTTATTTATTCTAAAGTATCTGCTTCAGTAACTCCTAAAATTACTGGAAGAATCATTGGATGACGTTCTGTTTTCTTGAATAGGAACGGTCCTAAGACATCCGTAATTTTGTTACGTAATACGCGTTCGTTTAAGACTTCCTCAGAATCCGCTAAGAGTTCTTCAAGTTCATCACGAAGAATAGCTTGAGCTTCGTTTAGAAGTTGTCCAGATTCTTTCATGTAGATAAATCCGCGAGAGAGCATATCTGGACCTGCAACGAGTTCACGATTCTCATAGTCAACAGTGGCTACACAGATCACTAAACCATCTTGAGAGAGTGTCTTACGATCACGAAGAACGATGTTTCCGATGTCTCCGATACCATTTCCGTCGACATATACATCGCCTGCAAAGAAGTGACCAGCTCTACGTGCAGAGTCAGCAGTCACAGCAAGAACATCACCATTGCTCAAGATAAATGAGTTTTCTTTTGGAATACCCACTTGAGTTGCAAGGTTTGCTTGGATCTTCTGCATACGATATTCACCGTGGACTGGAACGAAGTATTTAGGCTTCATTAAGCGAAGCATTAATTTTTGTTCTTCTTGAGAACCGTGTCCAGAAGTGTGAATATTGTTGACTTTACCATGGATAACTTCAGCACCAGCTTCTGAAAGAAGGTTGATAACGCGGTTAACGCTTGAAGTATTTCCTGGAATTGGTGAACTAGAGAAGATAACTGTATCACCAGGTTGAATTGAGATTTGACGGTGAGTCCCGTTAGCAATACGGCTAAGTGCCGCCATTGGTTCCCCTTGAGAACCTGTACATAAAATAATGACTTTCTCAGAAGGGTATTGGTTGATTTCACGTCCATCGATAAAAGTATCATCTGGAGCCTTGATATACCCTAATTCACGCGCAGTGCGGAAGCTGGCTTCCATACTACGTCCAAATACAGCTAATTTACGGCCAGTTGCTACAGCCACATCCGTAACTTGTTTTAGACGAGAAACGTTTGATGCGAATGTCGCAAAAATGATACGGCCATCAACGCGTTGGATAATCTCTTTTATCGATTTTCCAACGACTTGTTCTGATTGAGTAAATCCAGGGACTTCAGAGTTCGTACTGTCTCCTAAAAGAACTAGAACTCCTTCTGAACCAATTTGTGCCATACGGTGAAGGTTTGCTGGTTCTCCAACTGGAGTGAAGTCAAACTTATAGTCACCCGTGAACACGATGTTGCCTGGAGGAGTCTTAATCACAATCCCAAAAGCATCTGGAATAGAGTGGGTAGTGCGATAGAAACTCACTTGTGTTTTACGGAATTTAATGACGCTATCTTCATCAATTTCGTGAAGGATCGCATCTCTTAAAAGTCCGTGTTCTTCTAATTTATTTCGAATTAAAGACATCGCAAGTTTTGTTGCATAAATAGGGATGTTCGCTTGTTTAATTAAGAAAGGAATCCCACCAATATGGTCTTCGTGTCCGTGCGAAATAAATAGACCTTTTACTTTATTAATATTTTGAACGATATAACTGTAATCGGGAATCACATAATCGATTCCTAGTAAATCATCCTCAGGGAATTTAATACCGGCATCCAAAATGATCAGCTCATCTTGGAATTGAACGCCATATGTGTTTTTACCGATTTCACCTAAACCGCCAAAAGCAAATACGCCCGTTTCGTTATTTTTAATATTTGGCTTCATGTTACTTGAACACCGTTAATTTAAACTCAGGGTTTTGTTTTTCGTAAGCTAAGTGTTTTTCATCTAGCTCTTGGATAAACTCTACGTTGTATTCAGTGTTTTCATCCACAAGGCGGCGGGCTTCTACCTTGTCACTAGCTTCGATATATAAAGCTTCTGTGTTTTCACGACGTGGAGCTTCCGTTTTAGTTGGTTGGTAAGTAATTTTAAAAATCATGTATGTACTCCTTTAAATTTTTTTCATAATGTTTCTATCATATTTTATCATAGAATGCCTATTTTTTCATAATCTTAACGGCTGATAAGTGCCTCTTTTTCCAATTTTTCAAGCAAATCTTTTGGACATGAGAGTGGTTTTGGAGTCAAAGTAGAATCTTCTTCTCCAAATTTGAAATAAATCGTATTCCAATTTCTGTGTTTTGCACCTTCAATATCATTTACTAGGTCATCGCCAATCATCCAGAAGTCGTTTTTCTTCACATCTGGAAAAAGTCGTTCTACATTCATAAATGCTTCAGCTTGTGGTTTAGGAACACCTGTCGTCTCAGAAATGAAGATTCTTGAAGCATCGAACCACTTTGCTAATCCAAGAGATGTAATTTTCTTTGACTGATGACTTGTTGGCCCATTTGTAAGAAGAACCAGAGTAGAGTGGTTTGATACTTTGTCAAAAAAGTGATACCAGTCTTTATCTAATTCGATATGATCCATTACATATTGATAGGTTTCCTTAAAACGAATAACAGATTCTCTAGAAGAATCTAGTCCAAGAGCCGAAAGTGTGCCTTCAACTCGTGAAAGGTGGTTTTCTTCTAATGTGATTTGCCCCTTTGTAAACAACTCAAAAGCAATCTCACTTTTTTCTTGGTAGACCTTGTACACATCGATATCCGTTGTAAATGTTGGATAGCATTTCTTTAAGGCGGTCAAGAAGACTTGCTGTTTAGAGTAGAGTGTATCATCTAAATCGAAGACTAAAATGGGTGTCTTATTCGCCAATGACAACCGCTCCTTTAGGGATATACATTGGTTGTGTTTTATTGATGTGATCATAGAACATCACACCGTTTAAATGGTCGATTTCATGTTGAACAACGATGGCTTCGTAGTCTGTTAATGTACGTACGAATTCGTCTCCGTTCACATCTTGATATTTGACAGTCACGCGTTCGCAGCGAAGAACGATTCCAGGTACGTCACGTTCAACTGAAAGACAACCTTCACCTTCTTTAAGGCAAGCTTTCTTCACTGATTCACGCATAATACGAGGATTAATCCATACTTCGTTTAAGATTGGTTCTTCGTCTTCAAAACCTGGAACGAGAAGAGCAATCATTTGAATAGATTTCCCAAGTTGTGGTGCGGCAAGACCAACACCAGCGCGCAATTCATATTTTTCTGCGATTTCTGGATTTTGACTGTTATGTAAGAATTCTAGCATTTCTTTAGCTAGTTCTTGTTGTTCTTCAGTTAGTGGGAAAGTAAGCTTCTCAGCACGTTTTCTAAGTGCTGGATGTCCCTCTAACACGATATCTTTCATTGTAATCATGGTTAACTCCTTTATTGGTTCATAAATCTGTTTCTAAGTATACCATTTTTCGCCCTAGAAACCAATTAGGGCCTTTGTTTTTGTAATTTTTTCATAAGGAAAAAGAGAATACTATAAATGCCCTTAAACTTCTGTTACAATAGAAAAGAAATACGTGTAAAGGAATGGATAAAATGCTTTTTTGGAAGAAAAAATCAAAACCACAAGAAACAACTGAATCTGTTTCAATTGATCGAGAAAATATCCCACAACATATCGCCGTGATTATGGATGGTAATGGACGTTGGGCAAAGAAACGCAATCTTCCGAGAATTGCGGGACATAAAGAAGGCATGAGTACAGTAAAACGTATCGCAATTGCTGCCGATGAATTAGGGGTAAAAGCGATGACCTTGTATGCGTTTAGTACTGAAAACTGGAAACGTCCAACAGAAGAGGTAAGCTTCTTAATGAAACTACCTGGAGATTTCTTTGGAACATTTATGCCGGAACTTCAAGAAAGAAATATGAAAATCCAATTGATTGGATTTATAGATGAATTACCTGAATCAACAAAAAAAGTAGTGGTAAAAGCCGTTGAAGATACAAAAAATAATACGGGTATGGTGTTAACCTTTGCTCTGAATTATGGTTCACGCGCTGAAATTATCGAAGCAACGAAGACTCTTGCAAGACGTGTAGAAGCAGGAGAGTTAGCTGTTGATGATATCGATGATGCTTTATTTGAGCATGAATTACAAACGAGTTTTCTAGGAGAGTTACAAGATCCAGATTTAATGATTCGTACAAGTGGAGAAGTACGTTTAAGTAATTTCTTATTGTGGCAATTGGCTTATAGTGAATATTACTTTACGGATATTTTCTGGCCGGATTTTTCAGAAGAAGATTTACATAAAGCGATTCTAACTTATCAAGGAAGACATCGTCGTTATGGAGGTCTTGCATAGATGAAACAACGAGTGATTACTGCAATCATTGCGGTTTGTATCTTTTTACCAATACTTTATGTCGGTGATATTTGGTTACGTACGCTACTAGCTCTTTTAGCAATAGTAGGGATTTATGAATTCTTCCAAATGAAAAAATTGAATATTTTTTCAGTAGAAGGCTGTCTCACGTTACTAGCTACTTTATCATTTTTATTTTCACAAAAACCATTAGTCGCTTTGCCAAGAGGAATTGATTATTTCTTCTTCTATTTCTTAATGGTAATGCTGCTGATGACATTAACTGTATATAAGAGTGATCGTTTTTCTTTTGAAGATGCGGCATTTTGTTCGCTCATTGCTTTATACGTTGGTGGTGGATTCTCGGGGATTCTGTTTGTCAGAAGTATTAGTTTTGGAATGGCGATTTTTGTCTTCCTAGTCATTTGGGGGACAGATTCATTCGCGTATTTAGCCGGTCGCAAATTTGGAAAACATAAATTAGCTCCGGATATTAGCCCGAATAAAACAATTGAAGGTTCTATTGGCGGAGTTCTAGGTTCTGTATTACTAGGATTATTGGTGGTTCCGTTTTATAACCCAGTCAAATTCTCAGTATTTGAATTTGTACTCTTAATGGTTTGCTTATCCATTTTTGGACAATTAGGAGACTTAGTAGAGTCTGCTTACAAGCGACAATTTAACGTAAAAGATTCTGGAAACTTTTTCCCAGGGCATGGAGGAATTTTGGATCGTTTCGATTCAACTTTCTTTGCGATGCTTATGTTCCAAATCGTATTTAAATTCTTTGGGGATATTTAAAAGAGGTGAAGTCATTGCAAGGAGTCATTGCATTTTTATTTGTATTTAGTATTATCGTGATTATTCATGAGTTTGGACATTACTATTTTGCAAAGAAAGCGGGGATTTTAGTCCGTGAATTTGCAATTGGTATGGGACCAAAAATCTTCCAAGTCCGTAAAGGTGAAACAGTGTATACACTTCGCTTGTTACCAATTGGTGGATATGTTCGCATGGCAGGACACGATGAAGATGAACAAGAAATTAAACCAGGGATGATGATTACAATCGTTCTTGACAGTGAGAATGTTGTTCAAAAATTAAACTTTGACGATAAAATCATTATCGAGAATTCAATCCCTTTCCAAATTGAAGATGCAGATTTGCATAAAGATATTACATTAACTGGATACTTCATTAATTCAGAAGAGAAGGTGACATTATCTGTTTCGAAGACTGCAACGATTATTGAGTCTGATGGAACAGAGGTTGTTGTTGCGCCAGTTGAGCGTCAGTTCAATTCAGCAACATTGTGGAATAGAATAAAAACAAACGCTGCTGGTCCGATGAACAACTTCATTTTATCCATTTTAGTATTTATCATTGTTGGTTTCATGCAAGGTGGAGTTCCATCTAATGATGCGGTTATCGGTCAAGTAACGGATGATTCTGCAGCCTTTGTTGCAGGTCTTAAAGAGGGGGATAAAGTCCTCTCCATTGATGGAGTTGAAATTCATTCCTGGGATGAAATGACAAAAATTGTCCGTTCAAGTGCGGATAAAGCTCTATCTGTTTCGATTGAACGTAATGGTAAAACAGAGGAAGTCCAAGTAACACCAAAAGCAGTAGAAGCATCAGATGGTTCAAAGATAGGGCAATTTGGAGTCACAAGAGTTCTTAAAAATGATATTTTATCAATTCTTGCTTATGGTTTTACTCAAACAATCTCTGTCGTTGTTCTAGTTCTTTCTGCGTTAGGTTCACTCTTTACACGAGGATTTAATTTGAATCAACTCGGGGGACCCGTTGCTATTTATTCGATGACTTCGCAAGTTGCTAAAAATGGATTCCTTGATTTGTTAGCATTTATGGGGATGATTAGTGCCAACCTTGGTGTAATGAACCTTTTACCGATTCCAGCATTAGACGGTGGAAAATTAGTTCTGAATGTTATCGAAGGAATTCGTAAGAAACCACTCGATCCTGAAAAAGAAGGGTATTTAACGATTGCGGGAGCAATTTTCCTCTTTGCGTTAATGCTTCTTGTGACATGGAACGATATTATGAAATTATTTAATTAAACAAGAGAGTGTCTCTACGAAGGTGGAGCACTCTTCTTATGTAATAAAAAAGGAGGAAACCATGAGTCAATCACAAAAAGATTTAATGAAAAAAGTGATCGAGCAATTTAATATTGCAGACACAAGTATTTTTTCTCCAGAATTTGATGAAGCAAAACTAGTTCGAATTGACATTTCAAAGTTGGATAAAACATGGACTTTTCACATCCATAATCCAGTCATCTTTATGTATGAAAAGTTCAGACTATTTACGGATGCGCTCAATGACACTTACCGTCAATTCGGTGGAAAAGCTGTTATCACAACTGATGCTGGTGCAGAGGTGACAGAAGAGTTAGTTCAGTCTTATTGGGAATATGTGTTAGAGACATTAAAGGATGAATCTGCAGTTTCTCATCAAATTTTAGCGGATCAAACTCCAAAATATGAGAAAAATCAAATTCAACTGCATTGTCCAAATGAGTTAACAAAGACTCACTTAACAAATAATTGCGTGCCGAATATTCAACAAGCTTATATCGAAGCTGGATTCCCTAAATTAGGCATTCAAATCCATGTAGATGGTGAATTGCAAGATCGATTAGCTGAAGAATTTATTCAAAAAGAACAACAGATTGAGCAAGCATTTAATGAAGCTCAAAAAACAGCACAACTTGCAGCTGTGCAAGCTCCGCAAAGAAAATCTGCTTCGCCTGGTTCTTCTAAACCAGAAGGTGTTATTTACGGTAAACCAATTAAGTCCAATAGTGAAGTTCGTGCACTTGCTGATATTTTCGAAGAAGAGCGCAATGTTGTAATCGAAGGGAAGATTTTTGATATTGAACTTCGTCGCGGTAAAGCCAAGGGGAAGTTGTTCGGAAATATTAAATTAACGGACTATACATCTTCTATCAGTGCGACTTTATTCCCATCAACTCCTGAAGACGAACAAGCGCTTGAAGGGTTGAAAAAAGGGACATGGGTTAGAGCGTTCGGTACGATTGAAGTAAATAAATTCTCTCAAGAATTAGGTATGATTATCCGCGATATGACTGCTGTAAATCACGAGGGTAGAAAAGATACAGCAGAAGGCGAAAAACGTGTCGAGCTCCATATGCATACTAATATGTCTGTGATGGATGCAACGAATGCTCCAAGTGATTTGATTAGTCAAGCGGCTAAATGGGGACATAAGGCAATTGCGATTACAGATCACGCCAATTTACAGGCCTACCCAGAAGCACATGGCGCTGGTAAGAAAAACGGCATTAAAATTTTATACGGATTAGAAGGAAATATCGTTGATGACCACGTGAATGTAGCCTATAATCCGCAACATATTTTATTAGAAGATGCGACTTATGTGGTCTTTGACGTGGAGACAACAGGGCTTTCTGCGATTTATGACAGCATCATCGAGCTAGCCGCCGTTAAAATGAAAAACGGTGTCGTGGTTGACAAGTTTGAAGAATTTATTGATCCAGGCCACCCATTATCTGCAACAACCATTCAGTTAACAGGAATTACTGATGAGATGGTTAGAGGTTCTAAATCTGTAGAACAAGTCTTAAAAGAATTCCACGAATTTTCTAAAGATTGCATCCTTGTTGCGCATAACGCAAGTTTCGATATGGGCTTCTTAAATACAGGATACGAAAATGTGGGAATTCCAAAAACAAATCAACCAGTTATCGATACTCTGGAATTGTCTCGTATGCTTCACCCACAACTGAAGTCTCATCGTTTAAATACTTTAGCGAAACGTTATAATGTTGCACTTGAACAACATCACCGTGCTGTGTATGACTCTGAAACGACAGGTTACTTATGTCATATCTTCTTAAAAGAAGCAGCGACAGAACATAATTTGTTGTATCATGATGAATTAAATACCAATATTCATCCAGAGGAAGTCTTTAAAAACGGTCGACCATTCCATGCCACGATTTTTGCAAAAGATCAAGCTGGACTAAAAGAATTGTTCAAGGTCGTATCTCAATCGAATATTGAGTATTATTACCGCGTCCCTCGTATTTTAAGAAGTATGCTTTCAAGCCGTCGTGATTCATTCTTACTAGGATCAGGATGCGCTGAAGGTGAAGTATTCGAAGCGATGATGCAAAAAGGATATAACGAGGCTAAAGAAAAGGCTAAATTCTATGATTATATTGAAATTATGCCAAAAGCCATCTATCGTCCTTTAATCAAAAAAGAATTAATTCGTAATGAGCATCACTTAGAAGAAATCATTCAAAACTTAGTCCGTCTTGGGGAAGAGTTAGGGAAACCAGTTGTAGCAACAGGGAATGTTCACTACTTAAATCCAGAAGACAAGATTTATCGTGAGATTCTTCTGACATCATTAAACAATGGTGTTCCTCAAGAATATCCAGATTCTCATTTAAGAACAACTGACGAAATGCTGAAAGAATTTGCTTTCCTTGGTGAAAAAAAAGCATATGAAGTGGTAGTGACAAATTCAAACTGGGTTAGCGAACAATTGGAAGAAATTACTCCAGTGAAAGATGATTTATTTACTCCTAAAATCGAAGGCGCCGCTGACGAAATAACTAAATTAAGCTACGATAAAGCACATGAATGGTATGGAAATCCTCTGCCTAAAATTGTGGATGATCGTATTAAAAAAGAGTTAAAGAGTATTATTGGAAATGGTTTTTCGGTAATTTATTTAATTGCTCAAAAACTTGTATTAAAGAGTAATCAGGACGGTTATTTGGTTGGATCACGTGGGTCGGTAGGGTCATCCTTAGTAGCTACTTTAACTGGAATTACCGAAGTGAATCCATTAGCGCCGCACTATCGTTGCCCTCAATGTCAATTATCAGAATTCTTTGATGATGGATCAGTAGGCTCAGGTTTTGATTTACCTGAGAAGAACTGTCCAAGATGTAATACGAAGATGGTTAAAGATGGACACGACATTCCGTTTGAAACCTTCCTAGGATTCTACGGAGATAAAGTTCCCGATATCGATTTGAACTTTAGTGGGGAATATCAACCACAAGCTCATAACTATACGAAAGTACTGTTCGGGGAAGATTATGTATATCGTGCAGGAACCATCAGTACGGTTGCTGAGAAAACGGCTTTTGGTTATGTAAAAGGATATGAACGTGACTTGGGACTCGAACTTCGTCAAGCAGAAATTGAGCGTTTAGCAAGCGGATGTACAGGGGTTAAACGTAGTACTGGTCAGCACCCGGGTGGGATTATTGTTATTCCTGACTATATGGATGTATATGACTTTACACCAATTCAATACCCGGCAGATGATTTGAGTGCTGAGTGGAGAACAACTCACTTTGACTTCCATTCAATTCACGATAATGTATTAAAACTCGATATTCTTGGACACGATGATCCGACCGTGATTCGTATGTTACAAGACTTATCAGGAATGGATCCAAAGTCGATTCCACCTGATGATCCAGAGGTTATGAAAATCTTCGGTGGTACTGAAGTGTTAGGAGTCACTCCTGAACAAATCGACTCCAATACAGGGACACTTGGTATTCCGGAATTTGGTACTAAATTCGTTCGTGGAATGTTAGAACAAACGAAACCTTCAACATTCACTGAATTACTTCAAATTTCTGGTTTGTCACACGGTACCGACGTATACCTTGGAAATGCTGAAGAATTAATTCGTCTTCACAATATTCCGCTGGCCGATGTTATCGGTTGTCGTGACGACATTATGGTGTATTTAATCCATAAAGGAGTTGAAGAAGGGATAGCCTTCAAAATCATGGAAGGAGTTCGTAAAGGGAAAGGAATTCCTGACGACTTCCAAGCGATTATGAGAGAAAACAATGTACCAGAATGGTATATTCAATCGTGCTTGAAGATTAAATATATGTTCCCGAAAGCCCATGCGGCAGCCTACGTTTTAATGGCGTTGCGTGTTGCTTGGTTTAAGGTTCATAAACCATTGTTATACTACTGTGCTTATTTCTCAGTGCGTGCGCAAGATTTCGATATCGTTGCTATGTCGCAAGGAAAAGAGATGATTAAGAAACGTATTAAAGAAATTCGCGAAAAAGGAATGGAAGCAAGTACGAAAGAACAAAACTTGCTAACTGTTCTAGAATTAGCCAACGAGATGGTGGAACGTGGTTTCCACTTCAAGATGGTCGACGTGGATAAATCTGAAGCAAGTAACTTTGTAATTGAAGGCGATTCACTGATTGCTCCATTTAGAGCGATTCAAGGATTAGGCTTGAACGTTGCAAACAAAATCGTTGAAGCAAGACAAGAACAACCATTCCTATCGAAGAAAGATTTGGCGACACGTGGTAAAGTATCGAAGACACTCATAGACTATATGACAGAAAACAAAGTCTTAGACCACTTACCGGATGAAAACCAATTATCGTTATTCGATGATTTGTTCTAATATCACAATAGTTGGTATTTTAACAAAGTATATGGTATACTAACAAAGTAGAATAGTAGTTGAGAGGAGAGTGAGCGGAAACGCTCACTCTTTTTATCGACATGGACTCAAGTAGCAAGGAGGTTGACGCTATGAGTAAAGTAACTGAGACGGTAACAGAGCTTACTAAAGAAGTAATTGAAAAAGAAGGCTTTGAGTTATTCGACTTAGAATTTGTAAAAGAAGGAAAGAATTGGTTTCTACGTTTTTACTTAGATAAACCGGGCGGTATCGATTTAGATGACTGCGCGTTTATGAGTGAAAAATTTAGTGAAATTCTTGATGCACAAGACCCAGATCCAATTCCACAAGCTTACTTCTTAGAAGTTTCTTCACCAGGTGCAGAGCGCCCGTTAAGAAACGAGGAAGAATTAAAAGCAGCGATTGGTTCATATGTACACTTATCGTTTTATCAAAACGTTGAAGGTGAGAAATTCCTTGAAGGAACTCTTCTTTCAGTCGATGAAGAAACGGTAACATTAAACGTACAAATCAAAACAAGAACAAAAGAATTTACAATTGATCGTAAGAATATTGCAAAAGCACGTCTTGCAATCAAATTCTAAGGAGTAAAGGAGTAAACACATGAGTAAAGAAATGCTACGAGCATTAACGGTTCTCGAAGAAGAAAAAGGAATCTCTAAAGATGTCGTGATTACAGCTTTAGAAGCAGCTTTAGTGTCTGCGTATAAGAAAAACTATGGACAAGCTCAAAACGTTGAAGTGGAGTTTGACCAAAAGAAAGGCAACATGCATGTATATGCAGTTAAAGAAGTTGTTGAATATGTATTCGATTCAACTCTTGAAGTTAGCCTAGAAGAAGCACATGCGAAAAACAAAGCATATGAAGTTGGTGATAAAATTCGTTTTGAAGTAACACCTAAAGACTTCGGACGTATTGCTGCTCAAACAGCTAAACAAGTTATTATGCAACGTCTTCGCGATGCTGAACGTACAAACATCTACAATGAATTCATCCAATACGAAAATGAAATTATGACAGGTGTTGTTGATCGTCAAGATTTCCGTTATGTATACGTAAACCTTGGTCGTATCGTTGCTGGTATGGCAAAACAAGACCAAATCCCAACAGAAGAGTACTTACCTGATCAACGTATCAAAGTTTTAGTTTCTAAAGTAGACAACACTACAAAAGGACCTCAAATTTTCGTGAGCCGTACTCATCCAGATTTATTAAAACGTTTATTTGAACAAGAAGTTCCTGAAATTTACGACGGCGTTGTAGAAATCGTATCTATCGCTCGTGAAGCAGGGGACCGTGCCAAAGTAGCTGTTCGTTCAAATGACGCTAACTTAGATCCAGTTGGAACATGCGTAGGACCTCGCGGACAACGTGTTCATAACATCGTTGAAGAGTTAAACGGTGAAAACATGGATATCGTGGAATGGAACGAAGATCCAGCAGTTTACATCAAGAACGCATTAAACCCAGCTCAAGTACTTAAAGTTGAATTTAATGATGATAGCAATGGTTGTATCGTTGTTGTTCCAGACCACCAATTATCACTTGCAATCGGTAAACGTGGTCAAAACGCACGTCTAGCTGCGAAATTAACAGGTTACCGTATTGATATTAAATCTGAAACTGCTTATGAAGAGTATTTAGAAAACTTAGCAAATCCAGTTGTTGAAGAAGCCGAAGAAGCTTCTTCTGAAGAAGAATAATATACAGGAGGTGCACGATGAAAAAGAAAAAGATTCCGATGCGCCGTTGTATCGCTTCTGGTGAAATGATGCCGAAGAAAGAGTTGGTCCGTATTGTTCGTAACGCAGAAGGTGTTGCACAAATCGACCCAACTGGTAAAGTAAACGGCCGTGGCGCTTATATTACTCTTGAACCTACATTAGTAGAGAAAGCTTGGAAAAACCGTCTATTTGAAAAACAATTAGAAATTGAAATTCCAGATGCGTTTTATGAAGAACTTCTCGCTTATGTAGAACATCAAAAAGCAAGAAAAGAGTTGTTTAGTGATGGAAGAGCTCGTTAAACAAAGAGCTTTGAATTTACTTGGAATGGCAACAGCTGCTCGTAAACTTATTAGTGGCGAGGAACAAGTCATCCAAAGTATTCAAAGACAAAAAGGAAATTTAGTGATTTGTACCAAAGATTGTAGTGCAAACACGGTAAAAAAAATCAAAAACAAATGTGAATATTATGAAATTCCTTTTGTTCAGCAATTTGAAACGGATGAATTGTCTTTAGCGATTGGCAAAAGACGTTCTATCGTTTTAGTTGATGATCGAGGGTTTACAAAGAGTCTACTGAAGATGAAGGGATTTAACGATATGAACGAATAGGAAGGTGAGACTATGTCGAAAACTCGCGTATACGAATTAGCGAAAGAATTAAACGTGGCTAGTAAAGAAATTATTGAAAAAGCAAAAGAAGTAGGTATTTCATACAATAGCCATATGTCTACTATGGAAGAAGCTGAAATCTCAAAAATTAAAGGAGCTTGGAATTCTAAGCCAGCTGCTAAACCAGCACCAAAATCTGAGAAGAAAGAAGCAAAACCTGCTCCAAAACAAGAAGTGAAAAAAGCTGAACCTAAAAAAGAAGTAGAAAAAGGTCACGCTCCTAAGAAAGAATTTACAAAGAGAGAAGACCACAGTCCAAAACAAGGACAACACAAACAAAATCAAGAACGTAACCATTCTCAAAATCAAAGACGTCATGAGCAAAACGATAAGAGAAATCAAGAACGTCCAAAGCAAAAACCACAAAACGCGAATGGAAACCGTCCTTCATTTAAGAAAGAACCAGCACGTAATGAAGCTCGTTCAAACCAACAAGGACAAGTAGAACGTCCACGTAACAATCAAAAACCAAACAACAATAACGATCGTTTCGAATCACCAAGAAACAATCGCAATAACGACAGAAAAAACCAACAACGTTTTAACGATTTTAACAATGATGGTTTTAGCAAGAAAAACCGTAACCAAAAAGGTAAAAAAGGAAACCGTCGTGATGAACAAAAAGCTAAACCAGCTGTTCCAGCACGTAAATTCCACGAATTACCAGAAGTTTTAGTGTATACAGATGGCATGACAGTTGCTGAATTAGCGAAGAAAATCAAACGCGAACCAGCAGAAATCATCAAAAAATTATTCCTATTAGGAGTAATGGCGACTTTAAACCAAGGTCTATCTAAAGACGCAATTGAATTATTAGCAGCAGACTATGGTATGGATGCTGAAGAAAAAATCGAAAAAGATATTTCTGATTTAGATGTGTACTTTGAAGAAGCAGCTGCAGAAGGTGCTGAAAGCACTGTACGTCCTCCAGTTGTAACAATCATGGGACACGTTGACCATGGTAAAACAACATTGCTTGACCAATTACGTAACTCTTCAGTTGTAGCGGGTGAAGCAGGTGGTATCACTCAACATATCGGTGCGTACCAAATCAAAATTGATGGCAAACCAATTACATTCTTAGATACTCCAGGACACGCGGCCTTCACAACAATGCGTGCGCGTGGAGCGGATATCACTGATATTACAGTTATCGTAGTAGCAGCCGATGACGGTGTAATGCCACAAACAATCGAAGCGATTAACCATGCGAAAGCAGCAGATGTTCCAATTATTGTTGCTGTGAACAAAATCGATAAACCAGCAGCGAACCCTGGACGTGTAATGCAAGAACTTTCTGATTTAGGACTTGTTCCTGAAGCATGGGGTGGAGACACAATTTTCGTTGAGATTTCAGCGAAATTCAACCAAAACATTGAAGAGTTATTAGAAATGATTCTTTTAGTAGCTGAAGTTCAAGAGTTGAAAGCAAATCCTAACCGTTTAGCTTTAGGTACTGTAATCGAAGCTCGTTTAGATAAAACAAAAGGACCTATCGCAACATTATTAGTTCAAGAAGGAACTCTTAAAGTTGGGGACCCAATCGTTGTTGGTAATACATTTGGACGTGTTCGTGTAATGGTGAATGACCAAGGACGTCGTGTGAAAACTGCTTTACCAGCGACTCCAGTTGAGATTACTGGTCTTAACGCTTCACCTCAAGCCGGTGACCGCTTCGTAGTATTCGAAGACGAAAAGACTGCACGTTCAGCTGGTGAAGAACGTGCGAAACGTGCCTTAATCGAACAACGTAACGCTTCAAGCCGTATTACATTAGATAACTTATTCTCTACATTAAAAGAAGGAGAATTGAAAGAAGTTAATGTCATCATCAAGGCTGACGTACAAGGTTCTGTAGAAGCATTAGCATCAAGCTTACAAAAGATTGAAGTAGAAGGCGTGCGCGTGAAGATTATCCATACAGCTGTAGGGGCAATCAATGAGAGTGATATTACTCTTGCTACTGCAAGTAACGCGATTATCATTGGATTTAACGTAAGACCTACGCCGCAAGCGAAGATTCAAGCTGAATCTGATCAAGTAGATATTCGTTTACACCGTATCATTTATAACGTAATCGATGAAATTGAAACAGCGATGAAAGGTATGTTAGATCCAGAATTCGAAGAGAAAATCACTGGTCAAGCTATCGTCCGTGAAACATACACTGTATCTAAACTTGGAACAATTGCTGGTTCATACGTATTAGAAGGTGTTGTTAAACGCTCAAGCTCAGTTCGTTTAATCCGTGATAACATTGTTATTTACGAAGGTGAATTAGCAAGCTTGAAACGATTCAAAGACGACGCTAAAGAAGTTAAACTTGGATTCGAGTGCGGTATCATGATTGAAGGCTACAACGATATTAAAGTAGACGATATCATCGAAGCATACGAAATGGTCGAGATTAAAAGAAAATAGTGCGAGACCGACTGTTTAGCTTTTGCGAGAAAATTCGCTTTGAATCGACCAAATTTAAGAAGAAATTTATGATTTAACTAGAACAAAGAGGGACTGATTGCAGTGCCTCTTTCGTTGGAAAGGAGACAAAATGGCAAACTTTAGAGTTGGACGTGTGTCACAAGAAATTTTACGAGAAGTAAATGATATCCTATCTAAAAAAGTGCGTGACCCACGTGTACAAGAAATTACAATTACTGAAGTAGAAGTAACTGGTGATTTGCAAATTGCAACTATCTACTATACAACACTTCAAAAATTAGCTAGTGAACGTCAAGCGACTGAACGTGGTTTAGAAAAATCAAAAGGCTTAATCCGTCGTGAATTAGGCAAACGTCTTTCATTGTACAAGACTCCAGAATTGATTTTTAAACGTGATGAATCAGTGGATTACGGTAATCATATCGATGAGCTTTTAAAATCAATTCAAGAAGAAGACGAACAAAGATAATAATTTTAAGGGCAAAAGGACATCAAACAGAAACAACTCTTTTGCCTTTTTAGTAAAAAATTATCATATATGATAATTTTCGTGTGTATTTAAAAAGCCAGAAGAGGTGTTTTATGATTGATGCAAATAATACATGGGTATTGTGGACTATTATCGTTGGGATTGCGACTATCAGTATCTTTTTAGAAAATCGATATAAATGGGCTGCAAAGATTAGTGGAGCGATTATAGGTCTGTTAATGGCAGCGACATTAAGTAATTTAGGAGTAATTCCTACAGAATCGCCTGTATATGATCAAGTTTGGGGAGTTGTTGTTCCTTTAGCCATCCCAATGCTTTTATTCCAATGCGATTTAAAACAAATTTGGAAAGAGAGTGGACGATTATTAGCTATCTTCCTAATCAGTTCTGTAGGGACTGTTCTTGGGGCAGTACTAGGGTATTTAGCCTTATCTAAAGCTATTCCAGTACTAAACCATATCGCTGGAATGATGGTTGGAAGTTATATCGGTGGAGGAGTAAACTTTGTTGCTGTTTCATCCGCTTTTGATATTCCAAAAGAACTCATTTCTGCTGCAACAGTTGCGGATAACTTATTAATGGTATTCTATTTCTTAATCTTATTGATGATTCCTTCAATTGGATTCTTCAAAAAGCATTTTAAATTTGCTTATACAGAAGGTGTCAAAGAGGAAGAAGAAAAAGCTTATGGCAAAGATACAGTTATCACTGTTCAAGATGTAGCGTTTGTTTTTGCGATTTCTGTTATTATCGTAACAATTAGCTTTACTTTATCTGAAATTATTTCAGGTCTAGGGGATAACAGCTTTATCCAACTTGTATCGAATAAATATTTAATTCTAACAACGTTGACAGTTGCATGTTCGACTATTTTTGCAAAATACTTCAAGAAGATTAGTGGAGCAAATGAAATTGGAACATTCTTGATTTACTTATTTTTCGTAGTTATCGGAATTCCAGCTTCAATAGGAGCAATCATTGAAAAGTCTCCATTGTTACTTGTGTTCTGCGCAATCATGGTTTTTGTGAATATGGCAGTGACATTTGCTGGTGCAAAAATCTTTGGTTTCACAGTAGAAGAAGCCATTCTTGCTTCAAATGCGAATATTGGTGGACCAACAACCGCTGCAGCGATGGCTATTTCTAAAGGATGGCATCGTTTCGTAGCACCTACAATGCTTGTAGGGACGCTTGGATACATTATTGGTACTTATGTTGGTATCTTTATTGGACAAATCTTAAACTAACAAAAAAAGCAACTAATTCTGAAAGTCAGAGTTAGTTGCTTTATTTTTTATTTATTTTCTAAGTAAGTAATTGCCATTGCATCAACGCCTGTGTGGCTCATGATGATTGGTGAAGTTGTAACAATGGTTAGTGGTACATCAGGAAAAAACTCACGAATACGAGCGATATTACCCTGGTTAAAGTCACTTAATCCAGCATGCATAATCCCGATTTCTTGAATCCCGTTTGGAGCAGATTTCATTTGTTCAAAGATTTCGTCGTATTTCTTTTGAAGAGATTTTAGACCGCGTCCTTTTTGAATGATTTCAATTTTTCCATTAATGACTTGTAGGAATAGTTTAATATTGAGTAAGTTTGAGAACATTCCCATCAATTGGCTTATGCGTCCACCTTTAATTAAGTTGTCTAAGTTTACTACTGTTAAATAAAGAGTAGTGCGTTTCTTAGCATCATCAACAATCTCAAGAATTTCTTGAACGGATTTGCCTTCCTGCGCTGCTTTAGCTGCCTCTTTAACAATCATTCCCATAGATCTAGAAGTAAAGTCTGAATCGACAACAGTGACATTTGTTTCTGTGATATCAGCTGCTTGGCGAGCGGCATCAACAGTTCCACTAATCGAACGCATCATCTGAATCGAGATAACAGAATCCCCGTTTTTGCCAAGTTCGTCATATACTTCTACGAAACGGCCAATAGATGGTTGAGCTGTTTTTGGTAGTTCAGCACTCGCAATCATTTTTTGTTTAAATTCTTCTTTTGTAATAGTAACTCCATCGATATAGTTTTCGTCATCGATTGAGATATTCATTGGAACGATAGAGATTTCAAATTGTTTAACTTCTTCTTCAGTTAAGTCTGCTGTTGAGTCCGTTACAATATATACTCTTGACATTAAAGTCACTCCTATCAAATAAGTTTACTCATCTATAATACCATATTTTTCGCCTAAAAAGCTATATTCATAATCTATGTGGAAAAATGCGAATTATGATACAATAAATAAGCAAATGTAAAGCGTGAAAGGATGAATGGGATGGACGGAATCCTTCCGTTATGGAAAGAGAAAGGCATGACGTCGTTTGACTGTGTCTATAAAGTTAGAAAAATATTGAAAACGAAAAAAGTTGGTCATTCTGGTACTCTTGATCCTGAGGTGGATGGCGTCTTACCAATCTGCATCGGTAAAGCGACGAAGGTTGTGGAGAACCTGCATGAAGCCAATAAAGTCTATCAAGGTGAAATCACATTAGGGTTTTCAACTGAAACTGAAGATGCTCATGGGGAAATAGTTTCTTCATCACCAATTGAAATTCCTTTCTCTATTCAAGAGATTGATGAAAAGATGCAAAATTTTATTGGAGAGATTACTCAGATTCCACCGATGTATTCTGCGGTTAAAGTGAACGGGAAACGTCTCTATGAGTATGCAAGAGCTGGTGAAGAGGTAGAACGTCCTGTCAGAAAAGCAACGATTTATAATTTCAGACGTATTTCAGAACCTGTTTATAATGAGGAAACGAAGACCCAATCATGGATGTTTGAAGTGAGTTGCAGCAAAGGGACTTATGTGAGAACTTTATCTGTTGATTTAGGAAAAGCGTTAGGTGTTGAAGCGCATATGTCACAATTAACCCGTGTGAAAAGTGGCCCTTTCCACTCAGATGACTGCATTACATTAGAACAACTAAACGAGCTTGTAGTAAATGATAAAGCTCAAGTAGCCTTAAAACCAGTTGATTTAGTATTTGAAGACTATCCTCGAATCGACTTAACTGAAGATGAATATATTCGATTTAAAAATGGTGCAATTTTATCTCAAGCCGAATTTCCTCAGATTTTCGCACCGACAGCATGTTATTTTGAAGAGGAACTTATTTCGATTTATGGTCCGCATCCAAGTAAAAAAGGCTTATTAAAACCTATTAAAATGTTTTAGAAAGGAGAGAAGAATGCAAACAATAGAGTTAACACACCCTTACAAAAAAGAGTGTATATTTCCAGAACCGATTGTCCTCGCTTTAGGATTCTTTGATGGAATTCACTTAGGTCATAAAGAAGTGATTACTACAGCCAAAAGAGTTGGACAGGAACGCGGGCTTAAAGTAGCAGTCATGTCTTTTAATCAGCATCCGTCTGTTATTTTTCAAAATGTAGATCCTGCAAGCATTCAATATGTCTCGCCGCTAGAACGTAAGAAGGAATTATTAGAAGAACTTGGTGTAGATATATTCTATTTAGTGGATTTCACAAGAGAATTTGGGGCACTTACACCGAAAGAATTTGTCGATCAATATATTGTCGGATTAAACGCGAAAGTCATTGTAGCTGGGTTTGATTACACGTACGGCAAGAGAGACATCGCGAATATGGAATTATTACCGAAGTACGCTTCGAATCGATTCGAGATTATTACAATTGATGAGCAAAAGAACGATAGTGGAAAGATAAGTTCGACAGCAGTTCGAGATTTATTGCTACAAGGTGATATCGAACAAGCCAACGACTTGTTAGGATACGACTACATCATGGATGGGGTTGTTGTTCACGGCTTTGGACGAGGTAGTAAAATGCTTGGATTCCCAACTGCCAATATCGAAGTTTCAAACGATTCTTTCCTCCTTAAAAATGGAGTGTATGTTGTTGAAATGTATGTGGAAGGTAAATGGATTCCTGGTATGGCTTCTATAGGAATTAACCCAACTTTTGATGATGTTCATAAAGTGACAATTGAAGTGAACTTGTTAGATTTTGACAAAGATATCTATCACCTTCCTGTTCGTGTGAAATGGTTAAAATATTTAAGACCAGAATTGAAATTTGACGGAATCGATGCGTTAATCGCTCAATTAAAACAAGACGAACAAGATACAAGAGATTATTTTAAAACAAAGAGAGGTTGATTCTCGATGTGGTATTTAAAGAACTATGATGAACTAACGAAGGAAGAGATTGTTGCGATTTACAAAGCCAGAATCGAAACCTTTATTGTCGGCCAAGATTTGAATTATCAAGAAATTGACGATACGGATAAAAAATCTTGGCATTTATTTGAGATGAATGATGCTAATGAAGTGATTTCTTATTTACGCATTATTCCTGAAAAAGAGAAGGTCCTTCTTGGTAGAGTCCTAATAGACAATCGATACCGAGGCAAAGGAAAAGGTCGTGCATTGTTAGAACGCGCTAAAGAAGTATGCAAAGAGTGGTTTGTGGATACTGTCATTGAAGTCCATGCACAAGCGCATTTAGTAAAATTATATGAATCACTTGGATTTGAAGTAGTTTCAGATCCGTATGATATAGTTGGCATTTCACATATTACGATGGAGTTGTATTAGGAGGAAATCATGATTACACGTTACACTCGTCCAGAGATGGCGAAAATTTGGTCTGATGAAAATCGTTATAACTGTTGGCTTGAAGTCGAAATCTTAGCTGATGAAGCTTGGGCAGAATTAGGAGAAATCCCTAAGGAAGATGTAGAAAAGATTCGTAAAAACGCAAAATTCACAGTTGAACGTATTTTAGAAATCGAAGAAGAAACTAGACATGATGTTGTTGCATTTACAAGATGTGTTTCTGAAAGCCTTGGAGAAGAAAAGAAATGGGTTCACTATGGCCTAACAAGTACAGACGTTGTGGATACCGCTTATGGCTATCAGTTGAAACAGGCCAATGACATTTTACGTAAAGACTTAGCAGACTTCCTAGAAATTATTAAAGAAAAAGCACTAGCCTATAAAGATACAGTGTGTATGGGTAGAACGCATGGGGTTCATGCTGAACCAACCACTTTCGGATTGAAATTAGCGTTATGGTATTCAGAAATGAAACGAAATATCGAACGTTTCGAACGCGCAGCACAAGGTGTTGAAGCTGGTAAGATTAGTGGAGCCGTTGGAACATTTGCGAATATTTCTCCTGAAGTAGAAGCGTATGTATGTGGAAAACTTGGGATTCGCCCACAAGAAATCTCAACTCAGATTTTATCTCGTGATTTGCATGCGGATTACATTTCTACAATTGCTTTAATTGCGACAAGTATTGAGAAGTTTGCGACAGAAATCCGTGGATTACAAAAATCAGAAACACGTGAAGTAGAAGAGTTCTTTGCAAAAGGTCAAAAAGGTTCTTCAGCAATGCCTCATAAACGCAATCCAATCGGATCTGAAAACATGGCGGGTCTAGCTCGTGTCATCAGAGGGCATATGGTTACAGCGTATGAGAACGTAAACCTATGGCATGAACGTGATATTTCACATTCTTCAGCTGAACGCATCATTATTCCAGATAGCACAATTTTACTGAACTATATGCTTCGTCGTTTCGGTAATATCGTTAAGAACTTGACGGTGTTCCCAGAAAACATGTTACGTAATATGGATGCGACTTTTGGCTTAATCTATAGCCAACGTGTGTTACTAAAACTAATCGATAAAGGCATGAGTCGTGAAAAAGCATATGATTTAGTGCAACCATGTACAGCAAAAGCATGGGACGAAAAACTTCCATTCCGCGCTGTTTTAGAAGAACAACCAGAAATTACAGCTACTTTAAGTAAAGAAGATTTAGATGATGCGTTTGATTATCACTATCATATTAAGAATGTAGATTTAATTTTTAAACGCGTTGGAATCTTATAATTTTGAAAAACATGCTGAAAAGAGTGCATTTTCAATAAAAATATGGTATAAATAGAAAGTAAAATTTAACAAAAGGAGTCAGAAAATGATTAACGTAAGTGATTTAAAAGCTGGAATGACATTCATTCTTGATGGAAAATTAATTAAAGTGTTGGAAATCAGCCACCACAAACCAGGTAAAGGGAACACTGTAATGCGTATGAAAATCCGTGACGTTCGTAACGGTTCAACAGTAGATACAACAATGCGTCCTGATGAAAAAGTAGAACGTGCACATATCGATACTAAAGATGTTCAATACTTATACAGCCAAGATGGTGTTGGAGTATTCATGGACTTAGAAACATACGAACAATACGAAATTCCTGAAGAAACAATCGAACAAGAATTAAAATACATCCTAGAAAACATGGAAGTTAAAATCCAATTCTACGGTTCAGAAGTAATTGGGGTTTCATTACCATCAACAGTTGTACTGCAAGTTACTGAAACTCAACCATCAATTAAAGGTGCTACAGTTACAGGTTCTGGTAAACCAGCAACAATGGAAACAGGTTTAGTAGTTAACGTTCCAGACTTCATCGAAGCAGGAGAGTACTTAGAAGTTAACACTGCAGAAGGTACATACGTACGTCGTGCAACTAAATAATGAGTTATTGAATCAAGGATGAGCCAAGTGTTCATCCTTGTTTTTTTATAAAGGAGAAATTTGTATGCGGATTGCTGTGATGGCAGGAACACCTATGGACACGAAACTAGGCGTTGATTTATTAAAGGAAAATGGATTCAATCAAACGATTTCTGTTCCGATTTCTAAAAATCCAGTCGACCAAACGACTTTTCAAGCGTTAGAAGACGAAGAAAGAGAGCAGTATATTAGAAGTGTGCTTGACGGGCTGAAAAACGACATTGACGCTGTATTTGTGTACTGTAACTCACTAAGTTCAGTTGTGAATTTCGATTCCTTGCAAGAAGAATATAGACTTCCTATGATTACTCCGATGCAAATGTATCGCACACTAGGCGTTGAACATGATTATTTAGCAGTAATGGCTGCGAATTCTCATGGATTAACAGGAGTAGAAAACAACTTATATATTGCAAATCCTAATCTTAAAGTGTTTGGCGTGACGATGCTAGAATTGGTTAAAGCGATTGAAACTGGTAAACCACAAGAAGAGATTATTAAGCAATTCGACTTCCATAGTTTATTCCATTATTTCGAAAGTACAGAGATTGAAGCTGTCGTACTAGGATGTACGCATTTCCCATATGTAAAAAAAGAGTTGGAGCAACTTTCAATTATTCCAATTATTGATGTGGGTGTCTATATGATTGACCGATTGAAGAGCCACGTTAAGGAGGAAAAATCATGATTTCAATCGAAAAGATGAGTTATTTCTTTCGTTATGACAAAGTGAAATATAAAAATCCCGTAAAGTTTCCTGAAATTGCAGAAGAAATGGAACAGTTGAAGAAAGCTGGCCAAGATGCAAGACTTGAGTTCACGAAGTTAACAGAAGCGTTTCAGAAGAACTTTAAGTCATTTCGCATGGACCGAGTTAGTCAATGGATGAATCAAGCCCAAGTGGCAAGACCCGCTTTTTGGAGATACTTTATCGAAGAGGGGCAAGATGAAGGAAATCCATCCTTTGCATTACGTTTGTTTTATAATGACGATAAATTGGGCGTATATGTAGAATTGAGTTTTATCGAACGTAAAATGAACGAACGCTCTCTGAGGTTACAAAACAAAGTACTAAACTGTGAACCTAATCGTAACATTTTATACGTAGCATCTGATTTTCAAAAGAATGCAACAGCATACGAAGGAAACGTATCTAATAGAGATGAACTAATGAGAGCTGTTAAAGAAGGAGAGGTCCGTAAAGTTATTTTAAGAAGACCAGTATTTCTTGAAAGTACCAAAGATGGAATTGAAGAAGAACTTGCGGACGCATTGAAGGAATTAATTCCGTTTTATGAAACCATTTATATGAATGAAGTAAATTAAAAGAGGTAGATGTAAAATCTACCTCTTATTGTATTTATAGAGTTCTTTAAGCTGGAGCAGGAGTACCTGGCTTTATAGTTACTTCTTCTTCAGATTCAGTTTGCTCTGTAGTTGTTTCTTCTGTAGTTTCCTCAGTGGTTGTTTCACCAGTTGTTGGACCTTCAGTAGTAGGTGTCTCTGTTGTAGGTGTTTCAGTTGTTGTTACTTTAGTAGTTCCACTTTCAGTAGTAACCGTTGTTGTTTCATCACCTCTAACAATGATATATCCAACATATTCATAACAGTCAATTTCATCTACAGTAATTTCTTCTAATTGCGAAATAGAGACTACTTTAGTTTCACCGTTTAAGGTCACTTGCGAAGCGTCTACAGATCCGACAAGAGTGCTACCAGCTCCAACCACAAATAAAATAGTAATTAACTTTTTACCTTTATTTGATTTTAATAGAGCATAGGCTGCACCTAAAACTAAAATTCCAGCTCCAAGTGTCACTAAACTTGTTGATGTTCCAGTGTTAGGAAGAGAAGGTTTGTCAATTGGACAAGCCACTTTCTTGTAAACTAATTTTACAGAAGTAGTAGAGTTTACTGCTCCCGAAGGGTTCCCAGAGATGATTAATTCTTTTTCAGAATTAGAAAGTGAAGCAATATCAACATTCGTGATGTTCACTTTAGTCGTACTATCTGCATATGCAGAAGTAAAATTAGAAGCGAAAATTGCTGTTAAAAACGCTAAAGAAATTAGGGCTACTAATTTTTTGAATGATTTCATAATAAATCCTTTCTTTTTTCATTCTTTTTATTTATGAAATTATAATGGGAATAATGAAAATTTGCAAAGAAATGTGAAATCATTATTTTTCCTTTCAAAGGAAAATATAGAAATAAAAACGGACAGCTAGAACAGCTGTCCCTTGTCTTTTGATTAAGGTGGAGATGGTGTTCCCGGGAGAACAGTTACCTCTGTCTCTGTTTGAGCGGTTGTCGTTTCCGCTTCGGTAGTTGTTGTTACAATTGTTGTAGCTTCAGTTGTTTCAGTAGTCTCAGTTGCTACAGTTTCTGAAGTTGTTGACTCAACAGTTGTCGTTTCTACAGTAGGTATAATGTAACCAACATACTCGTAGCACTCAATTTCTGGAATAGTAATATCATTCAAAGCTGAAATAGAAAACAGTTTAGTTTCACCAATTACTTCAATTGTCGAAGCAATTGCAGGAGTTGATAGCGCAATACTTGTGCCACCTAATACGAAGAGTATGATTAATTTTCTTCCTTTAGAAGACTTAACTAAAAGTAAGCTAGAAACTAATAGCAGTGAACCGAAAAAGATCGCTGCTAAGTTACTTGTAACCCCAGTATTTGGTAATGTTGGCTTATCAACAGGACATGCTTTCTTCTTATAAACTAGTTTTACAGTAGCGTTCGAAGAAACCGATCCCGAAGGAGTACCATTTATCATATTGCTTAATTCAGTTGGGGTTAATGTATCTATATCCACCGTAGTTACATTAACAGTTTGACTTTCAGCAGCTTTTATAGAGCTGTTATAGAAAAAGAAGCCAAATAGGAAAACTGAAAGAAAAGCAAGTGTGAAATGTTTAAGCTTCATTTTGATGTTCCTTTCTATAAACTTATAGATTATTCTATAAAAAAATTATAAAGGAAAACCAAAAGACATTCAATATATAGTAGAAATGCCTTATCTACGGCAATAGTTGTAGTACAAAACCTTCAAAAAATCAGTCTAAAGTCCTAGTATTTTTATATTGACTTAATTTGACCAATGTGTTAAATTATAAATGTGGTTAGCACTCGTCTTAGTCAAGTGCTAAAGAGAGGTGACTATGATGTTAACCAATAGACAATTGCTAATCTTACAATTAATCATACAATTATATACGGAAACTTTGGAGCCGGTCGGGTCGAAGAAGTTGATGGAAGTTGCAGAATTACCATTTAGTTCAGCAACGATTCGTAACGAGATGATGAAGCTTGAAGAGATGGGATATCTTGAAAAGAACCATACTTCTTCTGGGCGAGTTCCTTCTAATAAAGGATATCGTTACTACATCGACAACATTCTACCTAGACAAAAGCAACCTGTTTCTTTAAGCGTTCGTAATCAAATTCGTGAAGTTTTCCAACAGTCAACATTAGAGATTCAAGATGTATTTCGTTTATCTGCTGACATACTAGCAACATTAACGAACTACACCGCAATTTCTTTTGGACCGGAAGTGAAAACTGCAACGTTATCGGGATTTAGACTTGTTCGCCTAAACCCAAATCAAGTGATGGCAATCATAGTCATCAGTAATGGTTTAGTTGAAAATAAAGTCTATACAATTCCTGGTGGAATTGACGATAGTGATTTAGATAAAGTGGTTCGCATCATTAATGAAGAATTAATTGGAGTACCGCTAGATATCGTTGCTAAACGATTAAAAACGGATCTTCCAATCCTTATGAATCGCTATATGAATTCACAAATTCAAATCGTCAAAGTGATTCAAGAAATGATGAATCGTTTCGAAAATGATCGAATGCATGTCGCAGGAAGAAGATATTTGTTAAATTACTTTGATCATCACGCTAATGTGGATCAACTCAAAGGAATTTATCAATTGATGGATGATCAGTCTAAGTTACATCAACTAGTAACCAATGATCATCAAGATATTCAAATTAGGCTCGGGTCAGAAATGGATCATCCGTTACTTGGTGACTTTAGTTTGGTAACTGCTAGTTACGAAACTCCAAACCAAGATACAGGACTGATTGCACTTCTTGGACCAAAGAATATGCCGTATTCGAATGTATTATCAATTGTAAAAGGACTCAGGGAAGAGTTAGCAACCACGATAGAAGATTATTATCGTAACTTATAGAGTAAGGAGATGAAATCTTGGAAACAAATGAACAAAACAATAAAGAAGAATTAAAAGAAGAAAAAATTGTTGCAGATGAAGCTCCTCAAGAAGAAGTTACTGAAGAAACCACAACAGAACTTACGAATGAAGAGAAATTACAACAAGAAGTAGAGAAGTTGAACGATCAAGTATATCGACTGTCTGCTGAAATCTCGAATATCCAAAAGAGAAATGCAAAAGAAAGACAAGATGCTGCAAAATATCGCAGCCAAAGTCTTGCACAAAACTTATTAAATGTGATTGATAACCTTGAGAGAGCCATCGCTTCTCCAAGTGAATCAGAAGAAGCTCAAAACCTTAAAAAAGGGATTGAGATGGTGTATGAAGGTTTCCTTTATGCGCTAAAAGAAGAAGGCATCGAAGAAATTGAAGCCTTAAACCAACCATTCGATCCAACTTTACATCACGCTGTTCAAACCGTTCCTGTTGAGGAAGGGCAAGAAGCAGACCGCGTGGTACAAGTGTATCAAAAAGGATACAAATTAAAAGATCGAGTATTACGACCAGCAATGGTCATCGTATCACAATAAGAAGACGAAACTTAAAACAATATTATAAATAATAGGAGTGAATTAAATATGAGTAAAATTATTGGTATTGACTTAGGAACAACAAACTCAGCAGTCGCTGTTTTAGAAGGTAACGAAGCAAAAATTATTGCAAACCCAGAAGGAAACCGTACAACACCATCTGTTGTAGCGTTCAAAAATGGTGAAATTCAAGTAGGTGAAGTTGCAAAACGTCAAGCTGTAACAAACCCAAATACAATTGCATCTATCAAACGTCACATGGGCGAAACAGGATATAAAGTAGAAATCGAAGGCAAATCATATACACCTCAAGAAATTTCAGCAATGATTCTACAATACTTAAAAGGATAT
>JABZYV010000020.1:0-29506 GCA_015264955.1 Streptococcus sp.
GTGCGCAGTTATACCAGTTATTGCGCGATTTGAAACGATTTGTACAATTGAAAGTAGATTTCTTCCAAACGTACGGCGTTCATTATTTCAAGAAGGTCGGAGAAAAAGAATAGGTTTATTGCTCTTTGAAGAAAGGGTAGGAATTAATCCGACAGTTACTTTTCAAAACAAGCGATTCGAACAATTCATCTTTAACCTTGGTTTTCTATGAGAAAGACAAGGTTTTTTGCGTATTTCTGCGGATATACTAGAGCTGACACTAAAATAGGAGGATATTTTATGGAAGAAAAAGGGTTAGCGGAGGTTGTCCATTTAGCAAAGGAGGATGAGGAGGAAGCGATAACCGAATTATTGAGGCGTTTTGATCCATTGATTATGAGCATTCATCACCATTATTTTTTTCATGAAATGGACCAGGACGATTTTGCGCAGGAGGCCCGTATTATGATGCTTCGGGCGGTGCATAAATACGATGAGAATCATGCCGTCTCGTTTGCTGGCTATTATCAGCGTTGCCTGAAGAATCTAGCGGTGGAGTGCCTGCGCAGGGAACACAGGCAGCGGCTCATCCCCCATGAGTTAGTCGTTCGCGGTGAAAAGGCGGAACTCGCCTTGCTTTCGGCGTCGGTGGATTCGTGCGAACGGCAAGTGCTCTTGCATGAAGAAGCGGAGGAATACTTTCACCATCTTTCTCGCTTTGAAAGGGATGTGTTTTTAGGAGTGTTGGACGGGGCGACTTTTGAGGAGATGGCGGACCATTTCGATAAATCGGTCACGTCCATCAAGGGAGCTCATAAGCGGTGCAAGAAGAAATTCAAAGACTATATTGGAGAAGGGTGACAGCTTTTATGGTAAGATAAAGGCGAAAAAGGAGGTTTGAGTAATGGATGATTTAAAAAAGAACGAAATGGATGAGTGTAAGGATGTAGAAGTAACCATTCAAGACTTGTTTGAAGAGTATGAGGGAGAACCTACAGCCGAAAAGGTAACATTATTTGAACCTGTAGGAAGAGAAAAATGGTAAGAAAGCATGGAGCAACTGGAAAATCATTCAGTTGCTCTATTTTTTTAAGCTATGACTACCAATCTGAAACGGTTTGTAGTACAATAGCTCGTGGCGATTTTTTTGCCGATGAGGTTCGAAACCATCCCTCAATAAAAAACTAGGAGGCAGTAACATGCAAAATAAAAAAACAAAATTGATTGTTATTAACGCAATCATCGCAGCGCTATATGTGGTCGTAACATCATTAACAGCATTTATGTCATTTGGAAATATTCAATTCCGTATTGCAGAAATGTTGAACCACTTATTCGCTTTTGACAGAAAATACGGAATCGGTGTGGTTGCCGGTGTATTACTTGTCAACTCAGTATTTATGTCAGCTTCTGGTCTAGGTTGGTATGACTTAGTATTCGGATTAGGACATACAATTGCTTCATTCGCTATCAGCGCATTGATCTTCAAATCAGTGAAAGACGTTAAAACACGTATGTTTGTTTTAGCAGGTGTCTTCAGTGTGATGATTTTCTTAGTAGCGATTGAATTGAACTTAGCGCTAGAATTACCATTCTGGTTAAGCTATGGTGAAACATTCTTTGGTGAAATCGTCGTATTATTAGCGGGTGTTCCGTTGATGACGGCATTAAACAAAGCCATCGATTTGAAAAAATTAATCAATGATTAATCAACAGACGTCCGGGCATGTGCTTGGGCGTTTTTTGATTGCAAGAACTCACTATTTTATGTAGAGTTAAGAGGAGACCTAAAGGAGGAATACAAATGGAGTTATTAAGCATTCCAGTAGGACGTTTGGAAGAAAATGTCTACTTTTTAATTGATGAGAATAAAGAAACAGTGATTTTTGACCCAGGTGCACAAGCTGAGGATATTAAAGAACTGATTAAAGAAGAAGGATTGAAGCCAGTTGCAATTGTATTAACGCATGCGCACGGAGACCATATCGGAGCCGTTGACGCGCTTCGTGAAGAGTACCATATTCCAATGTATATGAACGAGTTGGAGAAAGTATTTTTACACGATCCTGAATTGAACCGCTCATACTACTCTGGCGAAAATATTACAGTGAAGCCAGCGGACGGTTATTTCCCTAAAGAAATGGGCAAATGGAAAATCGGAAGCTTTGAACCAGAATTAGCCCATATTCCAGGACACTCACCTGGTGGAACGATCTTCATTTTCAGAGAAAATGGATTCGTTATCGGTGGAGACGTGATGTTTAAAGGCAGCGTTGGACGTAGTGATTTCCCATACGGAAGCCATAAAGAGTTAATGGAAGGCATCCACAAATACTTATTGCCATTACCTGCTGAAACAGTGATTTTCCCAGGACACGGGGAACCAACAACGCTAAAAGATGAAATTGCGACAAACCCATTCTTAAATGGCGCAACAAGATAAGAGGCGAAATTATGATTTTTGATACGCATACGCATTTAAATGTATCTGCGTTTGAAGGTGAAGAAAAAGAAGTCATCGCGCGTGCAAAGGAATTAGCCGTGACGCGCTTTGCGGTGGTGGGATTCGATACGGACACGATTACGCGTAGCCTGGAGCTTAGCGAAGAGTTCAAAGAAGTGGTTTCGATTATCGGATGGCATCCAACCGAAGCCTACCAGTACAATATTGAAATCGAAGAATGGCTACAGGAACGCTTGACGCATCCACAAGTGGTTGCGATGGGGGAAATGGGTCTGGATTATTATTGGAAAGATTCAACGCCCGAGGAACAAGATAAGGTTTTCCGTCGCCAAATCGCGATTGCCAAAGAAATGAGACTGCCGATTGTGATTCATAACCGTGATGCGACAGAAGATTGCTACAAGATTCTAAAAGAAGAAGGTATTCAAGATATCGGGGGTATCATGCATAGTTATAATGGCGATGTGGAATTTATGAAACGTTTCTTAGACTTAGGCATGCATATTTCCTTTAGCGGGGTGACGACGTTTAAAAATACGCCGCAAGTCCGTGAATGTGCAAAATTAGTTCCATTCGACCGTATGTTAGTGGAAACCGATGCGCCGTATTTAGCGCCCGTTCCTTACCGTGGAAAGAGAAACGAACCCGGCTATACGCGCTATGTCGTTGAGACAATTGCCAAAGAACGCGGCCTTTCTTGGGAAGAAGTAGCGCATCAAACGACACAAAATGCCATCAAGCTATTCCGCATGGAAGAAAGAGGCTTGCTATGAATCCAGTCATTGTCGTAGAAGGGCGAGACGATACAAGACGCTTGAGAGAAATCTATCCGGATATCGAGACGATTGAAACGAATGGTTCGGCGATTGACGAAGAAACGATTGCGCTCATTCAAAAGGCGCTGCAAACGCGTGAAGTGATTGTGTTTACGGACCCTGATTATCCTGGAACTCGTATTCGCAATATCATTCAAGAGCGTGTTCCTGGCGTGAAGCATGCCTTTATCGAACGTGCAGAAGCGGTCAGAAAAGACAATCATAAGAGTCTTGGGGTGGAACATGCGAGTACCGAAGCCATCCAGCGAGCGCTCGAATCGGTGCATGAGATTTCAACAGAAGCAGGAAAACCAGTGATTTCGCAGGCAACACTGATGGCGCTAGGGTTTATCGGACGACCAGATTCAGCAACGAGACGTCAAGCGGTGGCGGATTTTCTAAAAATTGGCCATACGAATGGAAAACAGTTCGCGAAAAGATTACAATTATTAGGTATTACAGAAGAACAATTAAGGGCGGCACTCGAGGCTGTCTTAGAAAATGAGGACAAACATGAATGAAATAAAGGATATCGCGACGCCGAAAAGAACGCGCGAGATTATGGAACGTCATGGGCTAACGGTAAAGAAGAGTCTAGGGCAAAACTTCCTAATTGAACCGAATATTTTAACGCGTATGCTAGAGGTGGCAGGAGTCGACAAAACGACAAACGTTATTGAAATCGGACCAGGGATTGGTGCGTTGACCGAACGTCTAGCAAGAGAAGCTAAACAAGTGCTGGCGTTTGAAATCGATGGCCGTTTATTACCAGTGCTCGATGAAACATTGGCCCCATACGATAATGTAACGGTGGTTCATAGCGACATCTTGGACGTCGACTTAGAGCAAGTCATCGGAGAACATTTCGACATTAACGAGCCGTTATTAGTCGTTGCCAACTTGCCATACTATATTACAACGCCAATCATTATGAACTTATTGGAATCGAAATTGCCAATCGATGGGTTTGCGATGATGATGCAAAAAGAAGTGGCACAACGAATGACCGCTGAGCCAAATTCGAAGGCGTACGGATCGCTTACGATTGCGATTCAATATTTCTGCGAAGCGAGTATCGGATTTATCGTGCCGAAGACGGTCTTCAATCCAGCTCCGAATGTGGATTCTGCGATTTTGGTGTTAAAACGTCGCGAAAAACCACTCGTGGAAGTGAAAGACGAAGCGCAATTCTTCGCGCTCGTGAAAAACAGTTTCGTGCAACGTCGTAAAACGCTATGGAATAATTTAGCCAAAGCTTATGTTGGAAATAGCCATACAAAAGAAAGCTTAGCCGCTGCGCTAGAAGCTGTAGGCATTGACCCATCTAGACGAGCAGAAACACTGACGATTGAAGAGTTCGCCCGCTTAAGTGACGCACTTTAATTTAAGAGAATAACAAGTTTAAAAAGATGATACCGAAGGAACTTACGGATTCTATCGTTACCGTGATGATGAAGCAATCCGTAAGTAACGAAAGGTATCATCTTTTACATGTAAAGTTATTAAAAAATATTTTTAAATAACTATTGCTTTTTACGAATCGCAGGAGTATACTCTAATTAAAGATAAATTTAAATAGAAAGAAGATGAAATCATGGCAGTGAACGAAGTAATGGCCGCTCTTTCTGATGAAACGCGTCGCCAAATCTTGGAAATCCTGCGAAAAGGGAAGACCAACACCGGTGACCTCGCCACGATGATTGGGATGACGCCGCAAGCCTTATCCTATCACCTTAGAAAGCTAAAAAATGCTGATTTAATCTATGAAACACGCTATAAAAACTTTATTTATTATGAATTGAATTTGACCGTACTGGACGAAGCCATTGTATGGATTAATCAAATTATTGGGGGAAAATAACATGGAACAAGTAAAACAATTTAAAAAATATGCCTATCTCGCATTGATGTTCGCACCACTCGTTGTATCACTCTTTGTGGTATGGTTCTTACCTGAAACGATTGTATCGCGTATGGACATAGCGGGAAATGTGACGGCAACAGCAAGCAGATTCTCAATATTTCTTTTCCCAATCCTTGTAGCGATTCTTGGGTTTGGGATTCGTATTGCGAGCTCATCTCCAAAACTAACAGGGGGAAATGTGAGAACAGCTCGCTCGATTAGCTGGATTCTTTTACTATTATTGAACGTCATCGCGTACTTCCAATTCTGGTTATACTTAGGCGGGATGACAGTCGGCGCGCAAATGAGCCGTTTCCTAACATTTATTCTAGGGGTATTCTTTATCCTTATTGGAAATCTAGCGCCAAAAATTAAAGAGAATTCAAAACACTTTGGATTCCGTGCTTCATGGTTGAAAAACAATGACGTAGCCTTCCGTAAAACGCAACGTTTCTTTGGGATTGCCTCTGTAGTGGCAGGTATCCTTATGATGCTTACAGGAATCTTCATGGGAAATAATGTTGCTATCCTTGTCGCAACGATGATTATGATTATTTTAATCGCAGTGACGGGTGGTTATTCTTACTACATTGCAAATATTGAAGCAGCATAAAAGAAAATAAGCTTTCATCTTCAAAAAGATGAAAGCTTATTTTTTTATTTTATTCTAGACTAGTCCTTCTGGCAGCACGACTGTAATGTCTTTTTCATGCATTTCAAAGTCGATAGCCCATCGACAGTTAAATTTTATAGTATCAGTTTGCTCGTTATAAGTGAGCAATCCAATCGTATTTAACGCACTCTTATGACAAAGCAATAATTTTTTATTACTTATATCCATTACTGTGTCGATGTTAGGTGAGATATGAATAGAATAAGTTCCTAATTTTATTGTCTCCATTTTTACTCCTCCATTAAATCAATAGCATCACGATTCAGATTCAGAAAAGAATACTCTTCTTTTTTTAACGGAATTATTTGAATGTTTTCTTCCGCAATTCTTACTTTCATCAACCCGAGATTCGTGAAGTGTAATTGTTTAGTTTCTGGGCAGATATATATACGTGCAGTGCTGTGATAAGTAGGTGGAATTAATACTATTAGCTCTTCGTTTTCTTGATGAATCACTTCAAAAGAAAGAGGAATTTGAACTGTATAATCTCCAATGAAAAAATTTTGGAATGTCATTCTATCCCCCCTAAATGATGACTGTGTCCTTCAAAATCAGGGTGAAGGATGTATTGAAATTCATCAGGAAACGCTATTTCAACGAAAATTTGATGGTGTTGAATAATGTAAGATGCGTTACCGCCATTGATAATATCACAGCTGTCTGTGTCAGAGTTATATAGGATAAATAAGTAAGTTTGAAGTGTACGAGAAGATATAATCTTTAACCCTTCAGGTAACTGAAACCCAAGTAAATCTGTGCCTAGATGCACTGTATAATTTCCTAGAGTAAAAACTGACATAGTTGACCTCCTGTTACGGCCTTAGGTAGTTTCCATACATATCATGGGTACCAATGCGAGTTCCATTTCGATTAAAAAGTTTCTAGAACCTCGCGCTTGTTGTAAATATCTGTTGTACAAAATTATTAATGAGTTAATAAATAGTAAATGGTGCTTCCTACAAAATAAGTGAGCAAACCTAAAACTCCAGCAATAAAATATCCCTTACGATCGTCTTTCATGATAGTTCCTCCTTTTGAATGGATGTTATTTTGTAGTGCTATTTCAAGCTCAGGTTAACATATATAAGCGTTTTTGTAAATGATTATTTTCCGAATTCTGTGAGAACATTTACGTTTTAACTCACTTGATTTTTATTGTTATATTAATAATCGTGCACTTTTTAGTTTAGGGGCTATCTGTGCTATAATAGAAAGGTACATATTGGTGGAAGAGAGGTTAACTTTATGCAAATAAATTGGGACAGTTTATTTTCATGGGGGAGTTTTCGCAATCTGATTGATATTCTGATTGTGTGGTATATACTCTATAATATTTTAGTCATTATTAAAGGAACTCGTGCGATTAACCTAATGAAGGGAATTGCGGTAATCGCAGCAATTAAGTTCCTCAGTTTCTTCCTTGGGTTGAACACCTTGGACTGGATTATGAACTTCGTGATTCAATGGGGAGTTGTAGCAGCGCTAATCGTTTTCCAACCGGAAATTCGTCGTGGGTTAGAGCACATCGGTCGTTCAAACTTCTTCTCTCGTAAATACGAAAGTGCGAACGAAGCAGAAGTCATGATTTCCGAATTGAATACAGCGATTCAATATATGGCGAAACGTCGTATCGGGGCGTTGATTTCGATCGAACAAGGCAACTCATTGGAAGAGTTTATCAATACAGGGATTCCGATTCATTCAGATATCTCGAATCAGTTGATCACGAATATTTTCATTCCAAACACACCGCTTCACGATGGTGCTGTGATTATTCGTGACTATAAAATCGCCGCAGCAGCGTGCTACTTGCCACTCTCTGAGAATAAGATGATTCCGAAAGAATTAGGAACGCGTCACCGTGCCGCTATCGGACTAAGTGAAGTGAGCGATGCGATTACGATTATCATTTCTGAAGAAACAGGGAAAGTCAGCGTTGCGATTCGCGAAAAATTACACCGTGAGTTAAGTTCAAGCGAATTAGTAGAGGTTCTATCTGAACAACTAGTGGTTGAAGACCAAGGAGATGCAGAGCCAACGATTGTTCGTTGGGTACGTGACTTCTTCAAAGGAGGTCGTTCAAATGGCTGAATGGATGAATCGTAAATCATTCTTACTAGTGATGTCGTTTATTTTAACCATCTTCCTATTCGCGTTAGCAACCGACGCGAATGGAGGCTTGCGTTCATCATCATTAAATCCACAATCAAGTTCAAATACGATTACGAATGTACCCATCTATGTGGATATCAATAGTGATGAATATGCCGTAACAGGATTACCGGATTCTGTTGCGCTACGTCTGGAAGGCCCAAATAGCTTAATTTTAAGCACAACAGGAAATGGAACTTATCGTGTGAAAACTCCTAACTTAACAGAATTAGGAGAAGGAAAACATACGATTACGTTGGAAGTGACAGGATTACCGACAGGAGTTCATGGAATCGTGTCTCCAGAAACAGTAGAAATTAACATCGAAAAGATTACGACGAAGGAAGTTCCAGTTGTCGTGAAGGCCGATGCTTCAAGTATTGGAAATGGTTATCAAGTCGGCGAAGGAGTCGCTTCACCAGCAACTGTAACGGTGAAAGCAGCAACATCTATCGTGAACCAAGTCGATAAAGTAGTCGCAAATGTTGCGATTCCTGAAGGAACAAAAACAGACTATACGACTACGGCTCAATTACAAGCATTAGATGCAACAGGAAAACCGGTAGCGGTGAAAATTGATCCAGAACGCGTACAAGTTCGCGTGTCAATTTCATCGAGTCAAAAGACCGTTCCATTAGTCTTAACGACAACAGGATCTTCATCGAACTATTCATATTTATTGAATTCTACTACTAAGCAAGTTACAATTTTAGGAGCTCAGTCGAGCTTAGACCAAATCAAGGCAATACCTGTATTGGTGGACGTGAGCAATATTACGCAGTCGACAACTAAAACAATTACGTTGACGCTGCCTTCAGGGGTGCATAGCATTTCACCTGAAACCATCGAGGTTACAATTACGGTGACAAGGAATAGTCTAACGTCGACAGAGGCGTCGACCACACAAACTGTGACAACAGAAGAACCGTCAGAAACCACACAAGAACAAACAACACAAGCCCGATAATGGGTGAAGGAGAACAACACAATGGGGAAATATTTTGGAACAGATGGCGTTCGCGGAGTAGCGAATGCAGAATTAACACCTGAATTAGCATTTAAACTAGGTCGTTACGGCGGTTTCGTTTTATTGCAACAAGCGGAAGGAAACGCACATCCACGCGTGTTAGTGGGGCGTGACACTCGTATTTCAGGCCAATTATTAGAGCATGCTTTAATCGCAGGATTACTTTCTGTAGGGATTGAAGTAATGCAACTTGGAGTCATTCCAACTCCAGGTGTTGCGTACTTAACACGCATGCAAGGGGCTGTAGCTGGGGTTATGATTTCAGCGTCACACAACCCAGCACAAGATAACGGCATTAAATTCTTCGGTTCAGACGGGTTCAAATTAACGGATGAAACGGAAGCACAAATCGAAGCATTATTAGATGCTGAAGAAGATACATTACCACGTCCTTCTACAGATGCATTAGGAACAGTGGATGAGTATTTAGAAGGAACGTTGAAATACAGCCAATTCCTACAAAATACAGTAGATTCATTATCTGGAATTAAAGTAGCACTAGACGGCGCAAACGGAGCAACAGCTTCAATGTTAACGCGTCTATTCGCTGATTTAGACACAGACTTCCACACAATGGGTGACAAACCAAACGGCGTGAACATTAACGATGGCGTTGGATCAACACATCCAGAAGCGTTAGTGGCATTCGTGAAAGAAACAGGCGCAGACCTTGGATTAAGCTTCGATGGAGATGGCGACCGCTGTATCGCAGTGGATGAAAATGGCGAAATCGTTGATGGCGATAAAATCATGTTCATCCTTGGTAAACACTTCAAGAACCAAGGAACGCTCAGCAAAGATACAATCGTATCAACAGTGATGAGTAACTTAGGATTCCATAAAGCAGTAGAAGCGGAAGGCATGGTTGCCCTTCAAACAGCTGTAGGTGACCGTTACGTTGTTGAAGAAATGCGTAAAAACAACTACAACTTCGGTGGAGAACAATCAGGACATATCGTTATCCTTGATTTAAACACAACAGGGGACGGCTTACTTTCAGGAATTCAATTAATGAATGTAATGAAACAAACTGGTAAATCATTAAGCGAATTAGCAAGTGAAGTACCAACATACCCACAAGAATTAGTGAACATTCGTGTGAGCGATAAAAATGGCGTTATGGAAGTTCCAGCGATTAAAGAAGTCATCGATGCTGTTGAAGCAGAAATGGCAGGAAACGGACGCGTTCTTGTACGTCCAAGTGGTACAGAACCGCTTGTTCGTGTCATGGTTGAGGCACCAACAGATGAACTCGTTCACGACTACGTAACACGTATCGCTGACGTTGTTCGCAAAGAAGTTGGAATCGACTAATTTTAGAATAAACGATAAGGAAAGAGAGCTTTGAAAAAAGCTCTCTTTTTTATTGGGGTAAACCACTTGATTTTAAAAGGAACAATTGATACAATGTAAAACGTAATTATTTCGATTTAGAAAGAAGAGAAGAAAATGGCAAAGAAATCTAAAATTGCAAAGTATCAAAAACAGCAAGCGCTCATCGAACGTTACGCTGAAAAACGCTATGCATTAAAGCAAGCTGGAGACATTGAAGGGCTAAGAAAACTTCCTAAAGATTCCAACCCAAACCGCCTCAACCGTCGTGATGAAATCGATGGTCGCCCAAGAGGAGTGATGCGTAAATTTGGAATGTCTCGTATTAAGTTTAGAGAATTAGCGCATCAAGGATTGATTCCAGGCGTTCAAAAAGCAAGCTGGTAGAAGAGGGGGTAAGGTTAATGAAACAAGATTTAGCAACGGCTTATCGTCAAATGAAGAGCCCAAATATCAAAACAAGAAAGAGAGCGTTAAAGCTAATCCACGAAGCCAAACGCGCAAAGAAAAAATAACAGGGGTAACCGGACTCACATTGGGGGTCTTTTTTTCTACGTGAGGCTCTCAGCGGTGCAACGTTACAGCTATTATCAAAAATCAAGAGGATTCGTAGAAATCAGAATTAGTTAGGTGTCTTTGAACGCAATTTGGTTTCATGTTAGAATGGAACAGTAAACTATCCAAGGAGCTAATCAAATGAGTACAAAAACATGTAGCCAAACACGTGCGATTCAAGCGCGTAGAATTTTTCCATTCGATGTGAATATGCATAATACCTTATTCGGAGGGAATTTAACACGAATTATTGATGACTGTGCATCGATTACGGTCTCCCGTCATTGCCGTCGTCTTGCGGTAACGGCATCGGTAGACGCGATGAATTATTTAAAACCACTTCCGTTAGGACATTCTGTTTGCGTAGAGACGTATATCTCAGGAACAGGTAAGAAGAGTGTGGAAGTCTTCTGTAAAGTGGTCGGAGAAGATGTCTTGAACGGTGAACGCTATTTAGCGGCGACAAGCTTTTGGACATTTGTGGCACTTCCTCGCGAAGGCGAAGGTGATTTTACAGTGGATGCCATCGTTCCAGAAACGGATGAAGAGAAATTCATCTGCAGCGGCTACGAAGAACGTCGTAAGGCCCGCTTGGAGCAACTTGGACGACAAGAAGCATTGATGGAACATATCACGGTTGTGAAACCTTGGAATTTGGAAGAGAATGAATCTTAAACAAAAACTAAGAAAGTTGCTAAGGAACTTTTAGCAATCTCTGTTATAATGCATGTAACAACAAAAAAGGAGTACATCGTGGACACTCAAAAAGCAATAGAACTCAATCGTAAAATCATTCGTATCGTAACGATTATCGGGATTATTTTAACGATTATTTTAGGATGGCTCGTGGCCAAGAATGATTATTTCGCTATAGACGGACCGTTCCGTGAAAGCATTGCCCACTCTGGTTGGGTAGGAATTTTGATTTTTATCCTGATTCAAATTACGCAAGTAGTCTACCCGATTATTCCGGGAGGCTTAACCTGTGTCATCGGGCATATCGTATTCGGGCCTCTTTACGGCTGGATTTATAATTTTGTGGGAATCATGATTGGTTCTTGTATCAACTTCTGGTTGGCTCGTCGCTACGGTGAGACGTTGGCGAAGGCGTTCGTAGATGATGATACGTACAATAAATACATCGGTTATTTGGACAAAGGAAAACACTTCGAGCGCATTTTCTTTTGGGCGCTGGTTCTTCCTGGATTCCCAGACGATTTCCTATGTATGGTCGCAGGACTTAGTCATATGACCTTTAAGAAATTCGTGACCATTTGTTTAATCGCAAAACCAGTCACATTATACGTTTATACACTGATTGCAGCAGAAGGTGTAGAAGCCTTCTTCAGATTCATTAATTAAGAAAGCAGTATAGAGATGAAAAAAATCATGATTGCACTCGTGCGAGGATATCAAAAGTGGATTTCTCCATTATTCCCGCCTTCATGTATCTACAGACCAACTTGCTCGAGCTATATGATTCAGGCAGTTGAAAAGCATGGCGCGCTAAAAGGCATGTTGATGGGGTGCGGACGCATTTGCAGATGCCATCCATTTATAAGAGGCGGCCAAGATCCCGTTCCAGACTATTTCACATTGAGACGGAACAAGGATTACCGCAAGAAAATTATAGATGCAAGTAAACAAGACACAGCTGACTAGAAATAGTCGGCTGTTTTTGTATAAGGAGTTTTTTGTTATACTATAACTGACGATGATAAAAAGGAGTTTAAAACGATGCTGTTTAAACGGATTGGGAAAGTTATAGCTGCATTACTTGTAGTAGTGGCTGTTTTATTTGTTTGTTTTAAAGCGATGGGATACATAGAGCAGATGAAGATGAGTTCTATTGTAAATAGTGAAGAAGCTAGGGAAGTATACGAGAAAGATTTAAAGTATATAGATAAAGCTGCTTTTACACCGAACGGAGTGATTCAGTCATATGAAATCTCCTCCTTTGAAAAGAATCCGATGGGCGGGATTATTGTGTATTTGTTTGTAAATGATCATAAAGAGTATACAGTATCTGTGTTTTTACATAAAAATGACTCTGACGGGAAATTAGTTTCTGGTGGAGGCGGTTGGTCCCCGCAATTAGAACAATTGATAAAAGAAAAGAATCAGTAAATGATACAGAAAAAGCGGAAGAGAATAGGATTCTCTTCCGCGTATTTTTTTAAACAGATATCATTTTAGATAAAGTAACCTAAGTAGTAACGAACGAAGAATGCAGCACATACAGCGCCGATGAATGGAGCAGTACCAGGTACTAATAATCCATATTGCCAGTCGTTATTCACTTTGTTTTTGATTGGTAATAATTGGTAAGCAAGACGAGGTCCTAAGTCACGAGCTTGGTTCATTGCGAATCCAGTTGTACCTCCAAGACCCATACCGACAGCCCATACGATTAAACCAACCACGATTGGTAATAATTCTTTGTTTACATTTTCAGTAGCTAAGATAGCTGTTAAGAAAATGAAAGTTGCGAATGCTTCGACGAAGTAGTTACGTGGTAAGTTACGTAAGTTAGGGTTTGTTGAGAAGATGTTACGGATTGCGATTCCGTCTACTTGACCTTCAGAAGCTGTGAAGTGGTCTGCGTACATGAACCATACGATCACCGCACCAGCGAATGCGCCTAAGAATTCAGCGATAGCAATAGGGATGAATTGTTCTGCAGGAAGTACTCCTAAAACTACTTTAGCAAGCGCCATAGCAGGGTTGATACTTACACCACCGAAGATGAATAAAGTAACAGTGATACCGAATGCCCATGTTGTGATGGCGAATAAGTGACCTGTTCCAGCGTATTTTGTTTTCTTCAAGACGTCATCACAGTGTACGCCGACCCCGAAGATAATCATGAGCGCTGTTCCCATAAATTCTGATAATAATAAATGCATAAATGTTTGGTCCATTGGTTGATTCTCCTTAATGTAATTCTTTTGTTAATTGTTGATAGACGGCTTGAATCGATAACCCAGTTTCCTTGGCAATTCTCGCGCAATCTTCATATTCTAAAGTTGATTTTGTAACAGTTCCATATTGGTTTTTCTTTACTTTCACAGCTCCGAGGCTCGTATGTTGCGTCTCGAAAGTGCGGGTCATGACTTTACGTTGGACGTTTTGAAAACGAAAGCCAATCGTAGATGTTTGTTCGAATAAAATGGCTGTAAACCGTTCGAGGTCTCCTTCTTGAATGAGAAGTGTGAGATGTGTTGCTGGACGGTTTTTCTTTGTGTAAACGGAAGTGTAGTGCACATCAAGCGCGCCTTCTTCTAATAAAAGGCTCATGATGTATCCAAGCTCTTCACCGCTTTGGTCATCGATGGTTGTATCGATTTGAATGATTTCATCGTTATTGGAAGTCACGACTTGATGAGAAAGTGAACTTTTCTCCAAGAGTGTTCCGCGTAACGCATTGAATTTACCAGTGTCACGTTTTCCGAAACCGTAACCCACTTTAGTAGCAGTTAGGTTTGAAGGTTGTGCAAATACTGGGTGAATGGCCTTAAAGAGAGCAAGACCGGTTGGTGTCACAAGCTCTGTATGAATGTCAAAGTCTTGTGAGAATGGAATGGCAGTTCCGAGTCTTAATTGCATTACGGCAGGTACTGGTACAGGCATGACTCCATGTGCAACGGTAATTGTGCCGCTACCTTCAGTCACAGCAGTGCTGTAAACTGCATCGATGTCGAGTGTTTCCCACAAAATGAAGAAACTCATGATGTCGATGATAGAGTCTGTTGCGCCAACCTCGTGGAAGTGAATTTCCTCCACAGGCATTTGGTGTACGTTTGCTTCCGCTTGTGCGATGTCACGAAATACTTCCAAACTTTTTTCTTTTACAAAGTCACTGACACCACTTGAAAGAATAATCGTTTCGATTTCCTTCAACCCACGAACTTCTCCGTGATGGTGATGATGACTATGTGTATGTTCATGAGAATGACCGTCGTGAGTATGTTCATGCTCATGATGATGATCGTGTTCATGTTCGTGTGAATGTTCATGTGTGTGCTCATGAGAGTGAGTGTGTGCATGTGTGTGTTCTTCGTGCGCATGTGAATGAGCATGTGTATGTTCATGTTCATGCTCGTGGTCGTGATGATGATGATGATCAAAGTCACCAGCAATGCCATGGTCTTTTTCACCATGTTCCATATGCACATCGAAGTCTGTTCCCCAAATACTGCTTTTCGCGATGCGGTCTACATGAAGATGATAACCGTCGAGCGAAATCGTCTTAAGGGCTTCTTCAAGATGCTTGCGGTCGGCTCCTAAATCGAGTAGAAGAGCATTTAGCATATCACCGCTCAGCCCAGAAAATGGTTCTAAATATAATGTGCTCATGCGAGTCCTCCTCGAATGTTGTTAATCATGCTTGCTGAATAGGCTGCGCCAAAACCGTTGTCGATGTTTACGACAGTAACGCCGCTTGCGCAAGAAGTCAGCATGCTGAGTAAAGTCGTCACGCCTTGAAGATTCGTTCCGTATCCGATGCTGGTTGGAACGGCAATCACAGGAACGTCTACTAAACCGCCAACGACACTGACAAGCGCACCTTCCATACCGGCGATGACAATCACGACGCTAGCGCCTTGGATGTCTTCGAGACGATTGAAGAGGCGGTGAATACCGGCAACTCCGACGTCGTAAATACGTTTGACATGATTTCCGAATGTCTCAGCAGTGACAGCCGCTTCTTCAGCAACAGGAATGTCGCTTGTACCAGCTGTAACGACTGCGATGTAGTGTTCATGTTTTGGTGCGATTGGGTTAAGGACGAAGGTACGTCCGAGTGGTTCATAGACTCCCTCTGGAAAAGCTTGTGACAGAGCTTCCCCTTTTTCAGCGTTCACGCGTGTTGCAAGAATGGCTGTTTTATGCTCATTCATTGCCGTGATGATGCCAATCAATTGCTCAATGTTTTTTCCTTCACCATAGATGATTTCTGGAAATCCATTGCGCTTTTGGCGAGAAAGATCAATGGCCGCGTAACCAATGTCTTCAATCCCTTTCAGAAGGGTGGACGCTTCTTCAATTGAGAGGCGTCCATCTTTAACTTGTTGTAGGATTTCTTCTTGTTTCATATTATTTATCTTCAACGATAACAGATAATCCATCGCGGATAACTGTTACTTTTGCGTCTGCTCCTTGAAGTTCGAAGGCACGTGCAAGAGCTTCGTCAAATGTTTTCGCTAATTCCATATGCATGTTTGTGATAAGACTTGGTTCAACTAAGTCAGATACAAAGATTACATGGTGGTGTACTAGAATACGCGCTAAGATTTGTGAAGTCCATTGGTCAGGAACTGTTTCAAGTCTTGGAGTGTTAATGGCTTGGTCTAAGAAATCTTTAGGATCTTTAACGTCTGCTAAGTTACGGTAGAAACCTTCACCACCGTGACCATCTTGACATCCAGCAACCATGATGATTACGCCGCCTTCTTTGTTTGTTGCTTCAGCAGCAGTCATTCCTTTAACCGCTTGGTAGATGTTTTGGTCTAATGGGAAACCACCATTTGTTGAAACGGCGATGTCGCAAGGAATTTTAGTTACATGAGCTAATTCACGAACGAATTCGCAACCTACTTTATGGGCTTCAACCATGTCTCCGGCAAATGAACCGATGATATGTTTTTCACCGTCTAATACAACGTTTACGATGAAGGCTAAGTTTGCAGTACGTGCTGCGTATAACATATCTTCGTGGATTGGGTTGTGGTCTAAGTTACCAGTACGTGATTTTTCTGAATCGATGAAGTCACCACTGTGGTTTGCCATAATTGTTTTATATGAAGCAACCCCAGGAAGAACTGATTTACGTCCACCAGAGAATCCAGCGAAGAAGTGGCTTTCGATAAATCCTTCAGCGATTAATAAGTCTGCTTCAGCAGCGATACGGTTGATGATGCAGTCACCACCTGAAGGTAATTGACCGATTTTAACCATGTCTTCGTCGTTTGTAGAAATGTGCATTACGATTTCTTCGTTGTCCACGATTTCTTGACCGTATTTGTTAATTAACTCTTCGCGAGTTGAAGGACGGTGGAAACCAGTCGCAACTAAAATACGGATACGAGCGTCTGGGTTTACGCTACGGATACGACGTAAAATGATTGGTGTGATGATATGTGAAGGAACTGGACGTGTATGGTCAGAACTGATTAACACGATATCTTTTTTACCTTTTGCTAATTCTTCTAATGTTTGGCTACCAATTGGGTTATCCATTGATTTTTCCACTGTTTCTTGTTCAGAAAGTGGGTTGTGATAGTTTTCAGCTTTTGATTCAAGTAATCCAGCAAAGTTTTTGTCAGGAATTACAGCAGTAATAGATTTTTTGTCATAAGGTAGTTTGATTTCAACCATGATAACATCTCCTTAAATTTTTAATACGATTATAAGTATACGTAAAATAGTGCGTTTGGAAGTCTCAAAGGTTAGTAACATTTGTTAACGTTATTTTTTGTGATAAGATGATAATAGTGTGTATAGGAATTTGCATTAGAGGAGTGTTCAATTTGAACAACGAAGAATATTTAATCAACTTTTTAGAAAAAGAAAATACCCCTATTATAAAGAAGAAAAAACATATGTACCTTGCTTACCGTGGTTTGGAACAAGCGTATACGTATGTGTTAATCGATGGGGTTGTAAAGACAAGTATCATTATGAATGATGGTCGTGAGTTTAATTTAGATTATGTGACACCGGTTGATATTGTTTCATTGGTACGTGATGAGGTGTCGAACTATACATCTGCACCATTTAATGTCCGTATCGAAAGCGACGAAGCAACGTTCTACCGTATCCCTCGTATTAAGTTTTGGGAATACGTAAAAAACGATCAACAGTTGCAAGATTATGTGCGTGAATATTACCGTAATAAATTATCTGAAACCATCGAGTCGTTGCAATATATGACGATGAACGGGAAAAAAGGAGCAGTATGTTCTTTCCTATATAAATTAGTGAATCAATTTGGGGTGGAAGCAGAAGGTGGTATCTTGATTGATTTCAACGTTACGAATGAGGATATCGCAGGATTTTGTGGGATCTCTACTCGTAATAGCGTGAACCGCATTATTCATGACCTTAAAGAAGAAGGCGTGGTTAAAATCCACAACCAAAAACTAGTGGTATTAGATAAAGCTTATTTAGAAGAATTTACAGGACGCGAAAGCTTTTAATAAAGAAAGAAGGAATCGAGAATGGATGAAAAAGAAGCACGATTACGCGAATTGCTGAAGGAAGTTGGGAAAATCGTTGTCCCATATTCTGGCGGGATTGATAGTAGTTACCTATTAAAAATCGCCGTGGATACGCTTGGCCGTGATAATGTCATCGCAGCAGTAGTGAACTCTGAGTTATTCTCAGACCGTGAATTTAGTGAAGCGATTGACCTTGGAACGGAAATGGGCGCGCGTGTGCTAGGGCTTGAAATGGAAGAACTCTCTGATCCACATATCGCCTCAAATACGCCAAACAGCTGGTACTATAGTAAGAAAATGCTCTACCAAACCATTAAAAAGAATGTGGAGGGCGAAGGATTTACCGTGCTTTCAGATGGATTGATTATGGATGACATCAATGATTATCGCCCAGGTGTGAAGGCGCGTAATGAAGAAGGCGTGCGTAGTCTCTTACAAGAAGCAGGTTTATATAAATCAGAAATTCGTGAGTTAGCTAAACGCGCAGGAGTCACTAACTGGAATAAAACTCCTTCATGCAGTTTAGCATCTCGTTTCCCATACGGAACACGCATCACTCCTGAAAAAGTAGAAGCAGTCTTCAAGGCGGAAGAGTACTTTACGAAGCGTGGATTTGAACCAGTACGTGTACGCGTGCATCAAGACTTAGCGCGTATCGAAGTCGGCGCGGACCAAATCGAAAAACTCGTGAAAAATCATGAAGAAATCAACTCGATGATGCAAGACTTAGGCTTCTTATTTGTAACGGTCGACCTTCAAGGATATAAATATGGCCGTATGAATGACCAACTCGACGAAAAGACAAAGAAAGCAGCGGTAGAATAATGATGGCAACTCCGCAAGAGGTTCTAGATTTCTGGTTTGTGGAATGTGAGCCTGCCGATTGGTTTAAGAAATCAGAGGAATTCGATGATGAAATTCGCACGCGTTTTCTAGAAACTTACGAAGCGATTGTTGCAGGGGAAACTACCGAGTGGCGTCGTAGTGCAAAAGGGCGCCTGGCAGAAATTATCGTGCTAGACCAATTTTCTAGAAATATGTTTAGAGATGATGCTAAGGCGTTTGCTTCAGATGCATTAGCAGTGGAGCTTGCCAAAGAGGCAATGTCTCTTTGGGATGAGTTTTCAATTCAAGAACGTAGCTTTGTCGTGATGCCGTTCATGCATTCAGAAGCATTAGCCGTGCATGATTGGGCGGCAAAATGGTTTGACGAACCAGGGCTTGAGCGTCGTAAGAAATATGAACTCCTGCACCGTGAAATCATTGAACGATTCGGACGATATCCGCATCGCAATCGTGTGCTTGGAAGAACTTCCACTCCTGAAGAAGAAGCATTCCTCAAAGAACATCCAGGGTTTTAACCAAAAGAGTCCAAGCGACTCTTTTTTTCTTGCACGAATTTGCGAAGTGTTATGTTTAATCGCAACAAAAAGAGTAGCAGGTTGAAATGATTCCGAAGAATTCACGGATTCTATAGTAGCAGTAACGTGAATACGTATTAAAACGAGGGAGAAAGACAGAAATGCCATAGATACATTTGTATCTATGGCATTTCGTTTTCTTTCCCCCACAAAGTTGAATAGGAATGAGATAGCTGTTTACAGCGAAACTCATTCCATTCAACCACTGTGCTAAGAGGGCGTAGGATTTGTAATCCGTACGCCCTCTTTGAGGCTTTAAAGGTGAGAGACTTCGGCTCGAACTGGTACAACGTTATAGCTACTATGAAGAAATCTGTGAGAATTCGTAGGAATCATTTGTACCGAATTTAGTCTCTTTTAGAAGCCGATTAAGTAAAGGATGGTTGCGACAATTGTGCTTGATAAACCAACGATGGCTTCATAAGGGATTAATTTCATACGATCTTCAATCGCCATGAAGACAGAACCGCCTGTCGCATGGAAGAATGAACCGTGTGGAAGTGAGTCGAGCACAGTTGCCCCTGCGTGAATCATCGCTGCTGCAGACACGGCTGGAACACCTGCTGCTGTCAATGGACCAGAGAAGGTTTGAGACGCAATGGTTGAACCGGCAGTTGTTGAAGCTGTCGCAGCCCCCATTAAAATACCAGAAAGTGGAGCTAGGACGAAGGCTGGCATGTTCATCGCTTCAAGAAGAGCAATCATATCGACTTGCAATGCAGAAGCCTTGATAATTCCAGCGATAGTACCCGTACCGATTAAAAGAATCGACACGCCGATTACTTTGCTAAGACCGAATTCAGTGAATTCAACCGTGTTTTTCGCATGACCTGTTACAACAATCGTCACTAAACCACCAAGAGGAAGTGCGATTAATGGGTCCACGCTGATTCCAGCGATTGAGCGAAGGGCAAGAAGGGCGATTACAACGATTGGCCCAAGCATGGCTTTGAAGAAAGAGAGAGACACGCCGCTTGTTCCAGATTCGTCAATACCGTCAAATTCATGTGCGCCGCCTTTTTTAGCAAGGATTCCAGCGAGAATAATCGCAACGAATAACGCGACAAAGGCAGGAATTAAGTTTTTCACCATCAACGCTGTAAGGTCGATTCCGAACGCTTCGGATGCAGCAATCGTATTAGGGTTTGGTGAAATGATGTTTCCGGCTTTACCGCCACCAATCATTGCTAATAAAATCCCTGCTTTAGAAAGGTTTGCTTTTTTCGCGATGGCGATGGCAATTGGAGCTACTGTGATAACGGCAATATCGATGAAGACCCCAACGGCACAAATAATCATTGTGGCAATCGCAATCGCTGCAATCGCACGTTTTTGACCGAGTTTCTTCACAATCGTATCGGCAATCGTTTCAGCCGAACCAGTTTTAATTAACGCCCCAGCTAAGATCCCGCTTGTCATGATACGAAGGACAGGAGACATCATGCTTTGTGCGCCAGTAACCATGGCTTTTACTGTATCCGCAAGTCCGCCGCCACCAATTAACCCCCCGATAAGAGCGCCGAAGATTAAACTGTAGGCCGGATGAACTTTTTTAACGATTAAAATAATGGCAAGTACGAGCCCGATTAAGGCTCCTAATGTTGAAAAGATTGGTGCTGTCATTTTGGTTTCCTCCTATTGAATTGATTGAATTAAACGAAATACTTGTTCCACGCTGCGAATCATATTTTCGCGCGCAGTTTCTGTTTCCATCGCTTCTTGAACGGTAATGACTCTTCGTAGAATCGGGAAGAAGGCATCGATTCCGTTCTCGTTACAGACACCTGCGTCTGGTGTGAGGCATCCTGCAAAGGCGAGTACTTTTTTCCCGTGTTTTTTCGCAAGATGAGCAACGCCGATTGGAGCTTTACCCTGAGCAGTTTGACTATCTAAGCGACCTTCGCCAGTGATGACAAAGTCGGCATCCTTCATCACTTCTTCGAGTCCCGTTTCTTCAAGGACAATCTTGATGCCGCTCTCTAGAACCGCATTTGTATAAGTGAGAAACGCAAATCCCATTCCTCCGGCTGCACCCGTACCTGGGTAGAGGCGGTCGGCATGGTCAAAGGTTTCTTTCGATAGTTCTGCATAGTGGAGAAGCGCTTCGTCGAGTTCTTCTACCATTTCCTGAGTGGCACCTTTTTGTGGACCGTAAATGGCACTTGATCCCATTGGACCACAGAGCGGATTCGTTACGTCACAAGCCACGCGGAAGGTACAATCTTTCAGCTCTGCTAGAACATTGTCAGCCTTAATATGAGCAATCGATTGAAGACCCGCTCCTCCGTAACCAACAGGAGTACCGTCTTTATCTAGAAAATCATATCCGAGTGCTTGTAACATCCCGATACCACCATCGTTTGTGGCACTGCCTCCGATACCGACGATAAAATGACGACAACCATTATCGATGGCATCTTTAATTAGTTCGCCGACACCGTATGTCGTCGTGTGCATTGGATTGCGCTTTTCATCAGGAACCAGCGTAATTCCAGCGGCCGCAGACATTTCGATGATCGCTGTTTTTGGACGCGTTTCGTCCGCTTTTAAGATTCCGTATTCGGCAGTTACCGCATCTCCAAGCGGCCCAGTGACGCTCACATGAACGAGTTCACCTCCCATTCCGATGGCTAATGCTTCGACCGTTCCTTCACCACCATCTGCGAGTGGGCGAACAACCACATCGGCTTCAGGGTATACGACCTGAACACCTTCTTTGATGGCCTGACCCGCTTCCAGTGAAGACAAGCTTCCTTTTAGTGAATCGATCGCAACGACTACTTTCATTTTCATCCCTCCTTATTGTTGTAAAATCATTATATCAAGCGCTTACAATTAAAATTATTGCGAAAGATGGGAATTTTTATGAATTTGAAAAAGATAAAAGGAAGGGTGCTGGTTTCATTCTGTCAGGGTGATTTTTTCGAATATTACAACTCTGTAATACATCAAAAAATGACGAATCGCATAGGGGTGGGAATATGGAAAATTGCTCGAACAAAAACCGAATATGAGATTAAAAAATCCTTCCTATTTTGTAATAAAAGATTAATCAGTTTACCATTGTTTTTCTTCTCGATTTTCGGTAACATTAATAAGCAGATTTGAGAGAAATTAGGAGATATACATAATGAAAAGTCCTCGTACATGGGTGAAGAAAATCGTCTGTGCACTCAGCATTTTCGCTGTAGGAGCAACGACGGTGACACCAGCAATTTATGCGCAAGATGACGGAAAAGCAAAAGAGGAAGCAGCTGCGATTCAAGATGTACAAAGCTACATCGCAATCGAGCAAACGAGCGGAAAAATTTTGATGCAAAACAATCAAGATGAAGTTCGCGGGATTGCTTCCATGAGTAAAATGATTACACAATATTTAATTTTAGAAGCGATAAAAAATGGAGAAGTGACATGGGAAACACAAATCCCAGTGAGTGACCGCGTTCACCAATTGAGTGCGAACTATAGCTTATCCAACGTACCGCTCCTACCGAGTGAAAAATATACGATCAAAGAATTATTTGACGCAATTTCTATCTATTCAGCTAATGCCGCAACATTAGCTGTCGCTGAGTATATCGGTGGTTCTGAAGCCAAATGGATCGAACGAATGAAAGCCAAACTCGATGAGTGGGGCATTAAAGATGCGACCATCATCAACGTGACAGGGCTACCAAATAAATACGGTGGAGCGGATAAGAATCCGTCTTACGGTGATGAAGACGAAAATAGCATGTCAGCCCGTTCGGTGGCGATTATCGCAAAGAACTTGGTGAATGATTTCCCTGAAATCTTAAAAGTCTCATCGATTCCAACACAAACATTCCGGCCAAATAGTTCAGGAACAACGAAGATGGATAACTTTAACTACCTTCTTCCAGGGCTACTCTTCGAATACGAAGGGGTAACAGGTTTGAAGACAGGAACGAGTGATGCCAGCGGTGCGTCGATTACAACGACTGCCACACGTAACGGCTTCTCGGTGATTGTCGTATCGATGGGGTCTAAAGAGCCGCTTAATCGTTTCAAAGTAACAAGACATCTATTAGATGAAGTGTTCAAGAAATATGAAGGCCTTCTTGTCGGCGCGCCTGGAAAATCCGTTCAAAACTTGGCGCCTATCCAATTAGATGGTGGAACGGAAGAAACGCTTGGCGTGGATTACGGGAAAACCTTTATTGCGGCCGTACCAAAAGGAACAGCACTGAGCCAGATCAAGATTTCATTTACACCTTCTGATGACGTAAAGACAGAAGATGGCAAAGTGAAAGCTCCTGTGACGGCAGGGCAAACGGTTGGGACATTGAATTTTGAGATGCCAGGAGAAAACCTTGGCTATGTCGATGGAAAAGACCACGGAACGGTGGAAGCTTTGGCCGCATTCGATGTAGAAAATTCTAATGTCGTGACAGAAGGTATGCGTGGAGCGAAAGGATTTATCAACCAAATGGTTCAAAAAGTTCAAGACTTCTTTGGGGGCATTTGGAGCAAAATCCAAAGTGTCTTCTCACCAGAAAGTTCGAACTAGGAATTTTTGCTAAAAGGCTTGCACTTTTCACTAGAGACGTGTACAATTTTAGACAAATGATACAGTATGAATAGTACCTGCGATCCTTTTGTAGAGAGCTAGTGGTTGGTGAAAACTAGTAAAGAGAGACCAGCGAATCCACATACGGTGCGAGAGCGAAAACATTGATTAAGCTATCCGGAGAAAACCGTTATCCCACAAATGAGCGCAATGGAAACATTGAAACCGGGTGGTACCGCGAAGAAAATTACTCTACTTCGTCCCTTAGACAATTGTCTGGGACGGAGTATTTTTTTATACTGAAAACACAAAATGGAGGGAAAAGTATGCTAGATATCAAACGCATTCGTGAAAATTTTGAAGAAGTGGCTACAGCTCTAGGAAACCGTGGAGTTGACCGCGTAACAGTGGAAGAGTTACGTGACTTAGACGAAGAACGTCGCGCACTCATCACAAAAACAGAACAATTAAAACAATACCGTAATACGGTAACAGAAGAAATCTCTCTTCTAAAACGCAACAAAGAAGATGCAACAGAGAAAATCGCTGAAATGAAACAAGTCGGCGAAGACATCAAAGCAACGGACGCTCATTTAGCCGAAGTGGAAGAAAAAGTAGAATACATCGCATCTCGCTTACCAAACACAGCTGCAGAAGGCGTGCCAGTAGGGGCAGACGAAACAGAAAACGTTGAAATCCGCCGTGAAGGAACTCCACGCGTATTCGACTTCGAACCAAAACCTCACTGGGAAGTGGCAGAAGCCCTAGATATCTTAGACTTCGAACGTGGAGCTAAAGTATCAGGAAGCCGTTTCTTATACTACAAAGGACTTGGCGCTCGCTTAGAACGTGCAATCTACAACTACATGCTTGATTTACACGTTGAAAAACATGGCTACACTGAAATGATCACACCATACATGGTAAACGAACAATCAATGTACGGTACAGGTCAATTCCCTAAATTTAAAGAAGATGTGTTCCAATTAACAGACGAACGCAACTTAACATTAATCCCAACAGCAGAAGTTCCATTAACAAACTACTACGCAAACGAAATCTTAGACGAAGCGCAATTACCAATCTACTTCACAGCTCTTAGCCCATCATTCCGTTCTGAAGCTGGTAGTGCGGGCCGCGACACTCGTGGATTAATCCGTCTTCACCAATTTAACAAAGTAGAGATGGTGAAATTCGCAAAACCAGAAGATTCATTCGATGAATTAGAAAAAATGACAGACAACGCAGAAGATGTCCTACGCGGATTAGGCTTACCATTCCGTACAATCGTGTTATGTACTGGCGATATGGGATTCTCAGCTTCTAAGACTTATGACGTTGAAGTGTGGATTCCAGCGCAAGATACTTACCGTGAAATCAGTTCTTGCTCAAACTGCGTGGACTTCCAAGCGCGTCGTGCGAAAATTCGTTTCCGTCGTGAAGAAAGCGGCAAGATTGAATTGGTGCACACATTAAATGGGTCAGGATTGGCAGTAGGACGTACAGTCGCAGCTATCCTTGAGAACTATCAGAACGAAGACGGTAGCGTGACAATCCCTGAAGTACTTGTACCATACATGGGCGGCGTTACAAAAATTGGTTAAAAGGAACTTTGTTCCAATAAAAAGATGAAATAGGGTGGAGCAGTCATAAGCTTCGGACTTTCCTAGACATCTTCATAGTAAAGGTTATAAGGGCACCGGGTTGAGCCAAAGTCTCAACTCCTGCCGAACTTCAAAGAGGGGCATTGCGGAAAAACCGCAGTGCCCCTCTAATTCATTTCGGCTGCAAATCCTTATAGCTTTTACTATAGAGTATGGATAGTCCTCCGCTTATTTTATTCGAAGAGCCTTTATCTTTTTATTGGAACAAATCCTTTTTATTTTCCTCTTCAGTTAGAGAAGTGCTTCAAAGATTGTCCTCCAGGGAAAGCTAGGACAGAGAAGGAAGTGCCCGGCACTCTCTGCATCCTGTCCCTTTCCCCGTCCTCCAGAAATACGCTTCACACAGACCAAGTCGCACTCACAATCCATTCAGAACCCACCCACAAGATTTAATGCACTGATTCTACGCAGTGTGCATGCGCCGAAATAAAAACACGAAAGCTCCTCGGAGACTATAGTAGTGAGAATAGCGAGTGCAACCGAAGAGAATTACGGACTCTGGAAATTTATTTTCTAGAGTCCGTTTGAAATTCGGTAGGAATTGAGACTTCGGCTCAATCCGGTGCAGCTGTTCTCACTACTATGTAGGCCTCCGAAGGAGCTAGTAGTGTTTTTATTATATTTTATTTAGCAATATTCACATTCAACATGCGTAAGAAGCGGTCCATTAAACTGTTGTTGGTTTGGTGCTCTTCTTGAATGGCTTTGGCGAGTGCGACTTGGTCTGTGATAATCCCGTTTACCGGGCTATCTACGTATTTCTCGAGGGCTTCATCCGTATTAATGGTCCAGACAAACACCTCATGTCCTGTTTCTTGCGCATGCAGGACCGCCAGTTCTTGGTATGAAAAATCTTCGACCACGTAGAAATCCACCTTTGCGTCACCAAAACCGCCAAATTGAATTGGAATGACGAAACCAGTTGTGATTTCCGGTGCTTTTGCCTCGAGTTCTTCCATGACTTTCAAATCAAGTGACATGACTTTGTTTGAGTTGTCGATGGCGAGTTCTTTGTATTTCGCTATGAAAAGATCTACGTAGTTGGCAGGCTCACCACCATGTGGCTTGAGCTCGATCACAAGCGGCATGCCAATTTCTTTAGCTGCTTTGAAAAACTCTTCAAAAGTAGGAATGTGACTCGTGAATCCATCTTGTTCGATGGGAAGACCATGAACTTCATCAAGAGTCATGTCTTGAACGCGTTTATTTAGACCTGCTAATCGTTTCAAGTTATAGTCGTGCATAACGACGAATTGATTGTCTTTTGTGAGGAGAATATCCATCTCTACCATGTTGGCACCGGCTTCTTTGGCCGCTTTTAATCCTTCAATCGAGTTCTCAACGGCTTCACTAACATAGCCGCGGTGACCGATGATGATAGGGTCGTTGGCTGATTCCGTTCTATAGGTAGAGAGCGTTGTGAGAACCCCGCTTCCTGTTACAAAGAGAAGAGCAAAGGCCGTCACGATTTTACGTTTATGTTTAATTTCTTCATGGTGATGATACACTTCAAGCGAAGCTAATTTATGCTCATGAATGATTTTCGTCATAAAAATAAACGTAGCGATCTTTGTATAAAGGATAATGAAGCCTTGCAATAACTTGGCAATGGCTAAGACACTACTTAAGAGAAGCGTGTTGGAGCCGTCTGGGTCTAAGAATCCAACGAGGGCGACACTTCCAAGGGAGATAAAAATAACGAGAATCGCGAGGACCCCTTCGACGACTGCCGAAATAAAGAGCAACCGCACAGTATTCTTTTTCGTTAACTTCCAGCTTGTGACAATATTTTTTGTAAAAGGCTGGTCGGTAAGAATCTGAAGTGGAATCGCAAGGGCGCTTCGTGCGTGGAAGTAGAGTAGGACAACAATCAGTCCGGTGTAAACAATCATTCCGCTGCTCGTCTTAGTGATTTCATCCGTAATAAATTCGGGAATCGCGATTTTTTTCGAGATAAATGTCAATTCCCCAATATTAATAAGCGGCAAGAGTGTTAAAAAATAAAGCCAGAACGTAATAAAATGACCGTTCAATAATTGCTTGAGTTCACTAAATGCATTTTGAATGCTACTGCGCCATGAAAAATGAATGCCGCGAATCGTTCCGTAAATCATGAAGATGAGTATCGAGAACTCCATGAAAATGAGAAACGCGAATGCGAGTAAATATAAAATGAATAATGGAATGGACCAAGGGCTTAATAAAACGGTCTTAAAATTCGAAAAGTTTAAATTGGATTGTCCTGTCATAAAGAGCATTCCACGAAAAATAAGTGTTAAAAAGCCAAATCCAAACACGGAAATAAAAAATTGTAAAAAGATGGAATTGCGTAAATACATCCAGCTGTTCTGCGTTAAATTGCTTAATGTAAAGCGGATGGTTTTCCATACGGGGATTTTTTGATTCATAAAGCCTCCGATGTGTAAAATATTCGTTAGATTTACCTTAGCACGAACGAAAAAGAAGAGCAAGTTACTCCAAAACAGTATTGAAAAATACTGTAATAGAACTTATAATGGTGAAAGTAATCAAAAAAAGAAAAGCTTTTCAGGAGGGAATCATGAAAAAAAGACTGTTAACATTATTCTGTTTAGTAGCAACTGTAATACTTGCTGCTTGTGGCGTAAAAAAAGTAGACGCTGGTGAATCTATCAAAACAACTTTTTCTGGGTTAGATACAAAAGGGGAACTTGTATATCAAGTAAATACTCAAGAGTTAGTAAAAGAGTTCTTACTAGCAAACCCTAAAGCAGATGCGAAAACAGAAGAAGAAGTTCGTGTTGCTGCAACAAAAGTGAAAGTAACACCAAGCAAGACAGAGGGATTATCAAACAACGACGAAATTACCTTCACATTCGCTTCAGATAAAGATGCTGAAAAATACTTTAATCTTCCAAAAGAAACAAAAGTGAAAGTCAGCGGATTAAAAGAAGCGAAGAAATTAACGGCTGAAGAATTAGCGAAAATCACTTCATTAGAAGTGGAAGGCTTTAACAAAGGTGGCCGTGCAGAAGTTCATGTGACAGATTCTAAATTGTCATTCTTACGTTTCAAAGTTGAAAACAATGGCAAATTAGAAAATGGAAAAGATGCCAAAATCGTGTTAGACGGTAATTTCGCTAACTTATTAGAAGACAGAGGTTATGTATTAGAAGGTGACGGAAGCTTTACACTTCCTGTTAAAGGATTGAAGACAGTTGCTGAAAAACTTGATGACGCTAAGAACAAAGACGAAATTATTGCAAAACTAAAAGAAGAAGTGAATAAGAAATTTAGCGGAAATGATAAGATAACATTTGATAAAACTTATTATCGTGGTCTAGCGAATAATGTTGACAATTCATATTCGTATGGGGATGAGATTGTTCGCGGTAATGGGAACTTAGTAATGACGCTTCAAGTGGAAACTAGCTTTGGATTCAAAAACGTGTATGCAGTTGGATTTACAAATCTTATAACGAATGAAGAGGGCAAGATGGAACTTAAAGACGCACGTGTCATTTCAACAACGTATGCGGACTTTTCTACAGCAACTCAAAAATTAGAATCAATCGGTTATACAGAAGTTAAATAATTGGATTAGAAATTGCTTGGAGAGCATTCTCCAAGCAATTTTTTTAGGTGGGACCTCGTTGCCCAAAATTCACTTATAAGTGATATGCTCCCTCTAAAGTAGACACTTAAAAAAGTAAACTACTTTAGAGGGGGCATTTTTAGATTGGTTAAAAAACATACTGCAAAAGAATTAGAACAATTCATAGAATTGTATTTAGA
>JABZYV010000021.1:0-29303 GCA_015264955.1 Streptococcus sp.
GCTCCCTGCTTTTTGACTATCAGAAATAAATGTTTATTAAATAAATAAGGTAGTCATCATTATGACTACCTTTATGAGTGTTAAACTCTATACTTTGAATCAGGATTTATTTCTAAATCCATCATATGGGAGTATATCCCTCTGTAAGCTCATATTAGCATTAACATAGATGAGTTTCAACTTTAGTAAACAAGTTGCATTAGTCAGCGCCCAGGATATAAAATATTTAGACGAATATTTCTATGTTTACTAGATATGAAATAGAACAGGCTTTTTAACGATATCGATAAAAAAGGATTGATTGAAGAATATCTCCGTACTATACTAGAACCATGGAGAAGTACCCAAGAGGCTGAAGGGGTCGCACTCGAAATGCGATAGGTCGTGAAAGCGGCGCGGGAGTTCAAATCTCCTCTTCTCCTTATCTTTTTGTGGCTATATCGAGGTTACGGCAAGTTTTGTTCCGTGAATGTTCCGTAGCTTCTTATTTAGATAGGTTTTTATAGAGTAATGGAGGCTAAATTAAGATGACAAAAGTAAAATTAAATCTCAATCAAACACACTGCTGTGGTATTTATTCGGATAAAACAGTCTATAGTTTTACTGGAGATAGTTATCAAGCGTTGTTTTACCTTCTTCAAAAACGTGGACTTATCGAATCGTTTATTGATGGGGACTTCATTGTTTATGATGAATTGAAAAAGTACTCTGATTTACCACCTTATCAAAAGCTGACTGAGGAAGAACTAGAAGCGATTGATTTCGATGCGATTATTCAAAAGCTAAGTAATGATGAACTCAAAGCAGTCATCGAGAAGTTCTTTGAATATCGTTTTGAATGTGAGTTTCAAGAAGTAGACGAATAAATTTGCAAAAGAAAAAAGCTGACGGCTCATTCGAGCTGTCAGCTTTTGTAGTTTCTATAGTTTATTCTTAGCGAATAACTTCCTCAGTTTCTTTATCGAAGAAGTGAGATTTGTTTAAGTCGAATGCTAATTCAACTGTTTCGCCTGGGTTGTGGAAGTCACGAGCATCCACTTTAGATACGAATTCAGTATCGTCAACACGAGTGTAAAGCATTGTTTCTGCACCAAGTAATTCTGATACGACAACTTCTGCTTTCACTGAAGATGATGGGTAAGTATCGATAGCGATTTGAGAACTTTCGATATCTTCTGGACGGATACCGAAGATTAATTCTTTTCCATTGTAACCCTTGTCTTCAAGAAGTTTTCTCTTCGCTTCAGGTAATTGTAATGATAAACCTTTACCATTTGAAATCACGCCATCTTTCAATGTTACATTGAAGAAGTTCATTGCTGGTGATCCGATGAATCCAGCTACGAATACGTTGTTAGGAGTGTTGTACACTTCTTGTGGTGAACCGATTTGTTGTACGAAACCATCTTTCATGATTACGATACGGTCAGCCATTGTCATCGCTTCTGTTTGGTCGTGAGTTACGTAAATTGTTGTTGTTTCTAAACGACGGTGTAATTTCGCAATTTCAGCACGCATCGCAACACGTAATTTAGCATCTAAGTTAGAAAGAGGTTCGTCCATTAAGAATACTTTCGCATCACGAACGATCGCACGTCCTAAAGCCACACGTTGACGTTGACCACCAGATAAAGCTGCTGGTTTACGTTCTAAGTATTGAGCTAATCCTAAGATTTCTGCTGCGTTTTTAACACGTTTGTCAATTTCAGCTTTGTCGTATTTACGTAATTTCAAACCGAATGCCATGTTGTCATATACGCTCATGTGAGGATATAGGGCATAGTTTTGGAATACCATCGCGATATCACGATCTTTTGGAGCTACGTCGTTCATTACAACGTCGCCAATTTTTAATTCCCCTTCAGAAATATCTTCAAGACCAGCGATCATACGAAGAGTTGTTGATTTACCACATCCAGAAGGTCCTACGAATACGATGAACTCGCGGTCTTTGATGTGTAAGTTAAAGTCTGTTACGGAATAGTTTTCCGCGTTGTCATATTTTTTGTGAATATGATTTAATTGCATTTCTACCATTAGGATTTCCCCCTATAATTTGTTTTACAGTAACAGTTTACGATTTTTAGGGGAAAAGAGATAGGGGAAGGTTGCACAAAAACGACTGTAAAAATTGTGCACTTTGCCCAAAAAGTGTCCCTTATTTTTAAAATTTGGACGTAACTTATAATAAAGAAGTAAAAAAGTATTGAGAAGGATGCAACTAGTCACAAACAATGTTATGATAGAGGTTAGAAACTTACATGAAAAAGGTGATGAAATGGAAAAAAAACGTGGATTTGAAATCGTATCTGCTTATGAAGGAAAAGGAATCACTGTTCCAAAACGTTCGACAAAACATTCAGCAGGATATGACTTCGAAGCTGCCGAAGATATCGTATTACCAAGCATTTGGAAAATGCTTTTCAAATTTGCAGCCACTCAATTAAAACAATGGATTTATACAACGGATAAAGAAAAAGTAGAAGCGGAACTTGCGAAAGAGCAAAAAGTCTTAAAACCAGTGCTTGTTCCAACGGGAATTAAGTCTTATATGCAAGAAGATGAGTATTTACAATTGGCGAACCGCTCAAGTAACCCATTGAAACACTTCCTTGTCTTACCAAACGGTGTGGGAATCGTGGATAGCGACTACTACAACAACCCTGATAATGAAGGACATATTTACTTCCAATTATTAAACTTCGGATTATTCGATAAAGAAATTAAAAAAGGCGATCGTATCGGCCAAGGAATCTTCCTACCGTTCTTAAAAGCGGATGCGGATGAAGAAAACGATATGAATGAACGTACAGGCGGCTTTGGTTCTTCTGGCGTTCGTTAGAAAGGAGCCAAAATGGCAAAAGCAGCCACAAGTTTTGTATGTAGAGAGTGTGGATATAATTCACCAAAATATTTAGGGAAATGCCCTAACTGCGGGAACTGGTCTACGATGGAAGAGTTCAAGGAAACGACGAGCAATGCAAAACGTCCTTCCTTAGTGCAACATTCAGAAGAAGCACATAAGACAAAACCAATGAGATTAGACCAGGTTTCTTATGAGCGCGTGAATCGTGTGAAGACATCGATTAGCGAACTCGACCGTGTGCTCGGAGGTGGCGTGGTTCCGGGTTCTCTAGTATTAATTGGTGGAGACCCTGGGATTGGAAAATCTACCTTATTATTACAAGTGTCTAGTGAATTACAACAAACACAAGGAACGGTTCTCTATGTCTCGGGAGAAGAAAGTGCGTCTCAAATTAAAATGCGTGCGGAGCGTCTCGGGATGCAAGCAGACGGATTTTATATTTACGCTGAAACAAACCTAGAAGATATCGTTACGCAAGTAGAAGCATTGAAACCAGACTATGTCATTATCGACTCGATTCAAACGATGACACATCCGCAAGTAAATGGGGTTGCAGGAAGTGTGTCTCATGTTCGTGAGGCGACTGCTACATTGATGAGACTAGCAAAACTCAATCAGATTGCCATCTTTATCGTTGGTCACGTGACAAAAGAAGGAGCATTAGCAGGGCCACGTATGTTAGAACATATGGTGGATACCGTTCTTTATTTCGAAGGGGATAAACATCATAGTTTCCGCGTGCTTCGTTCCGTGAAAAACCGTTTTGGGTCCACCAACGAGATTGGCGTTTTCGAAATGCATCAAGAAGGGCTGAACGAAGTAACGAACCCTTCCGAAGTCTTCTTAGAAGAACGTCTTGCAGGCGCAACAGGCTCTGCAATTGTCGTATCTCTTGAAGGAACAAGGCCAATTTTAACTGAGGTGCAATGCTTATTGTCACCAACGGCCTTTGGGAATGCCCGTCGTACGACAAGTGGTTTGGACTATAATCGTGTAGCGCTCTTGATGGCGGTGCTTGAGAAACGTGCAGGACTTCTATTACAAAATCAGGATGCTTACTTTAAATCAACAGGTGGTTTGAAACTGGGCGAACCAGCAGTCGATTTAGCGATTGCAATGAGTATTGTTTCAAGCTACAAGGAAAAAGAAACGCAAATGGGTGATTGCTTTATCGGCGAAATCGGCTTGACTGGTGAAATTCGTAAAGTGAATCGTGTCTATGACCGTGTTCGCGAGGCTGAAAAGCTCGGATTCAAGCGTGTCTTTATTCCAAAAAATAATTTAGATGGATGGGAACTTCCAAAAAATATCGAAGTCGTTGGAGTATCTTCTGTCAAAGAAGCTATTTACAAAGCCTTCGGAAAAGAAAATTAGAAAGGAGAAATGTTATGGAACAACCTAAAAAATTTCGAGCATACGGAAGAAAGTTATTACAACTGATTTTCGTATTGCTCGGAGGGTCTTTAGGCGCAACGTACTTTCCAAGTCTATGGCAAGCGTTTAACATTACGAATGAATGGTTAACATCGCAAGTTACGAGTATTTTGTTAGGTGCCATTATTTTATTCTTTATTTCCCTATTCGTGACGGATCCGATTTTAAAGGGTATTCGTAGACTTGAAAAACTCGTTAGCCAACTTTCTGTGAGCTATTTACTCTTTGGAATGATTGGCGCACTGATTGGACTCTTAGTCGCATGGCTCGTTGGATTGCCATTTACAAACTTACAAATTCCAGCAATTACGCAAGCTTTACCAATCGCCTTAAGTATTATCTTTGGGTACCTTGGCTTTTATGTCGGAACGACGCGTCGTGAAGATATTTTAAAAGCTTTTACGGGGACAAGAAAGAAAACGGAGGATTCCCCAGTGCTTGAACGTAAAGCAGGAGATAACTTCAGAAAATACAAACTGCTCGATACAAGCGTCATTATCGATGGACGAATTTACGATATCGCTAAAACAGGCTTTATCGAAGGGGTGCTGGTGATTCCAGTATTCGTACTGAATGAATTACAATATATCGCCGATAGCGCCGATAGCTTAAAACGCGTGAGAGGGCGCCGTGGATTAGATATTTTAAATGCTCTTCAAAAAGAAGAGAATATTAAAGTAGAAATTTACGATGGGGACTATGACGATATTAATGAAGTGGACCGTAAGTTGATTCGCTTGGCAAAGGCGATTGACGGCATTATTATCACGAACGACTTTAACTTAAATAAAGTCAGTGAGTTCCAAAATGTGCCGGTCTTTAATATTAATGCGTTAGCGCAAGCCATCAAGCCGGTTGTGATTCCAGGAGAAACCTTGAAGACGACGGTTGTTAAATCGGGAACGGAGCGCCAACAAGGGGTTGCGTACTTGGATGATGGTACGATGATTGTCGTGGAAGATGGACAATATTATATGAACCAAGAGATTGAAGTGGTCGTAACGAGCGCCCTTCAAACTGCAGCAGGTCGTATGATTTTCGCTAAACCACTGCATAGCCAAAAGAAAATTAAACAATAAAAGTTAATTTTATGATTACTTCGAATCCTTGCGGATTTATTTATAATAACGGTAACGTTGCACCGGCTCGAGCCTAGTGTCTCTCGCCTAAAAAACTCAAAAAGGGAGTACGGAATAAATTCCGAACTCCCTTTAATTCGTCTTTTTTGCGAAACACGTTACTGTTATTATAAAATCCGCACGATTCTTCGTAATCATGGTGCTTAATTTTCTTTTGGTTGGAGCAATCAACGACCTGCTGACAATTTGAATCAATAGAAAAAGAGGATGGACGAATTTCGTCCATCCTTTTTGTTATTCAATGTCGATTTCAAATGGTTCGTCAATGGTTTCCGAGACGTATTTACCATCTTTCTTACGTTGCTTCACGCATTCCGTTAATAAGTATTCGATTTGTCCATTGACTGATCTAAAATCATCTTCTGCCCATGATGCGATAGCAGCATATAATTTAGATGACAGTCGTAATGGAATTTGTTTTTTCTTTAAATCAGCCATCGTTAGTACAAGCTTCCTGTGTTAACGATTGGTTGAGCATCATGATTGCCGCAAAGAACAACTAGTAAGTTAGAGACCATCGCAGCTTTACGTTCTTCATCAAGTTCTACGAGTTCTCCTTCGTTTAAGCGTTCTAACGCCATTTCAACCATTCCAACAGCACCGTCTACAATCATCTTTCTAGCGTCAATAATTGCAGAAGCTTGTTGACGTTGAAGCATTACTGCAGCGATTTCTGGAGCGTAAGCAAGGTAAGTGATACGTGCTTCGATGATTTCAAGACCTGCATTTTCAACACGTGCTTGGATTTCATCGCGGATACGTTTTGCAACGACTTCACTTGAACCACGTAAGCTACCTTCATCGGCAATACCGTCTCCAGTTGTATCAACGTTTGGAGCTACATCATATGGATAAATACGTACAATGTTACGAAGCGCGCTATCACATTGAAGAGATAAGTATTCTTTGTAGTTATCTACGTTGAAGACTGCTTTAGCCGTATCGACCACTCTCCAAGTCACAGCAATTCCGATTTCAACAGGGTTCCCTAGGCAATCGTTAATCTTTTGACGAGAGTTATTTAACGTCATAATTTTTAGAGAAATTTGTTTTTTTAAGGCATCTAAGTTTGCTTCAACGCCTGTAGTGCTAATTGTGACAGGAGTGCTTTGACGGTCAACGTCACCGCTTTGGCCTAATTTTGTTTTCGCAGCAGGGTTTACAGCCACGCTAAATGGGTTTACAAAATAGAAGCCAGGTTCTTTAATACTTCCTGTGTACTCACCAAAGAGCGTCAAAACAATCGCTTCTTGAGGTTTAACAACTTTTAGTCCTCCAAAAAGGATAAGACTGCTGATAAATACTAGAATGCTGAGGATAATACAAACTACTTGTAGGCCTTCATTTTTTATCAACGCAATTGAGGAAATAAAGCCCACAACTGAAAGGATGAGTAGAAGTAAAATGCTAAACAACGCAGCAAAACCGTTAGATTTTGTTTTTAAAATTTTTTCGTTCATAAAAAAGACTCCTTTGTCTATTTGATATCTAAATGATATCACTGTGAAATCCAAAATGCAATATAAATAAAGAATTATTAGTAAAATTTCCCAATAATTCTTAAAGATGCTATTTAAACTATAAAACAAATAGTAAAATGAACGTTACAATCGCTAGTCCACCTTGTTTCCAGAGGATGCTTCCAAAGCCCGAAACATTGACGGAGTGCACTCAATATGCTATTCTATCCATTGTATAAAAAAGAATCACTACGATTTAGAAAGGAGAAAGGTATGAGTTATATTTCAGTAGAACATCTTTCTTTCTCATATGAACAAGAGACAGTACTTGAAGATATTAGCTTTACAGTGGAACCGGGTCAGTTTGTGATTTTGACAGGGGAAAACGGAGCAGCGAAGTCTACTTTAGTAAAAAATATATTAGGACTCTTAACACCAAAGAGTGGGAAAGCCACTATTGCAAAGAAAAATAGCAATGGCGAGAAGTTATCGATTGGATACGCTCCACAACAGATTTCTTCTTTTAATGTAGGGTTCCCATCAAATGTGTATGAACTTGTGGCGTCAGGTCGTTACCAACAAGGGCGCTGGTTCAAAAAATTAAATGCAGAAGATCATGAACATATCGAACGCTCTCTTAAATCCGTAGGAATGTGGGAGCAACGCAATAAACGTATCGGAGATTTATCAGGAGGACAAAAACAACGTATCTGTTTAGCACGAATTTTTGCGACGGACCCAGATTTATTCGTCCTCGATGAACCAACTGCCGGTATGGATAAGGCTTCGCGCGAGAGATTTTATCATTTATTACACCATGCTTGCGCTCATCACGGGAAAGCCATTTTAATGGTCACTCATGAGGAAGAAGCGCTTGAACAATACGTGGATAAACATATCCATCTGCAACGAAAGGAGGATTCTCCATGGAGATGTTTTTCTATGGTTTCATGCAAAGAGCATTCATCTCAGGAATAGCGATGGCTTTTATCACGCCAATTCTTGGATTGTTCTTAATTCTTAGAAGACAGTCGCTGATGGCCGACACCCTGTCGCACGTGTCCCTTGTTGGGGTAGCGCTAGGATTTCTTTTGGGGATGAATCCAACACTTACAACGCTGATTGTGGTAATTATCGCAGCAGTTTTCATCGAAGCGATTGGAAAATACTTTAGAGGATATTCTGAAATTACCGTTGCAATTCTAATGTCGGGAGGAATGGCAATTGCCCTTATCCTGATGAATATGCAAAAAGGTCGCTCGACACTCAGTGTGGACCAGTTCTTATTCGGTTCTATCGTGACGATTACGCAACAACAGATGATGATTATGATTTTATTAGCAGTTGTCGTCGTTGCGTTATACGTGATTTTCCGTAAACCACTGTATGTATTATCGTTTGATGAAGATACAGCGATGACAGCAGGATTACCCGTTCGCTTGATGACGAACCTCTTTACGATAATCACAGGGGTTGTGATTGCAGTGATGATGCCAATCGCAGGGTCTCTTCTAGTGTCCGCCGTTATTGTACTGCCAGCGTCGATTGCGCTTCGAGTGAGCAGTAAGTTTAATGGCGTTATAATCGGCGGAATTATCATCAGTCTGATTGGTTTCTTTGCAGGACTTTCCGCTTCCTATATTTACGAAGCACCTCCGGGAGCCGCGATTACATGTGTGTTCCTTGTGATTTTATTTATCTCATTTATCGTGAGTGCCTTCCGTAAAAAAGCATAATCACTAAGCTTACCATTGATTTGGTAGGCTTTTTTTATTTCTTGAATTGAATGGGAAAAGGGTTTATACTAAGAGGTAACCAGTGGTTAGCATTGACAATTGAGGTGTTGAAATGAATCAATTCATTTATCGTTTAATTTCAAAAAGAAAGAGAATCAGTCCACATATTGAAAAGTTTGAGTTTGATATTGGGATATTCATTGTTAGTATTTGGGTTGTTGAAAAGGATAACCAATACTTCTTAATTGATAGTGGGTTAGCTAAATTTTTACCACGAATGGCAGAGTATGTTGTTCGTAATTTTTATGATAAGGAAAGAGTTTCTGGAGTATTTTTAACGCATGGACATTCTGATCATATTGGGGGAATTCCAAGATTAAAAACACTATTACCAAATCTTCCTATTGTTATCGACAGCAGAGAAATTCCTTTTGTCTCAGGAGAAAAACCATATCCTGGTCGAGAAAAGATAGAGCCTATCACTTTTAAAAAGCAGGATTTCATTGAACTGGGAACTACCGAATCAAATGCATTGTTGGAAAAAGCAGGGCTCACGGCAATTCATTCACCAGGGCACTCGCCGGGACATACCTGTTATTATCATTCAGAGGATAATCTATTAATTGGAGGAGATCTTCTAACGACGGACAGAGCGGGAGTGTTAAGCGCACCAATGAAAGAATATACAGCAGATATGCTGAAAGCTTTACAGACAGCTCATTCCTTATTAAAAGAATATAGCCAAGCTATACTTTCTGTTGCTCATGGTGGAGAAGTGAAGAATGCATTGCAAGAAATGGAGAAAAGTGAATGGTTTCAGAACAGTTAACAAGGGATAGAATCTTAGAAGCGGCAAGTAGTCTTTTTGCAGAAAAATCTTTTCAGGAGGTTGGGATTCGAGAAATTGCCAAACGTGCAGGATGCTCTCATACAACCATTTATCTTTATTTCAAAAATAAGGATGAAATTCTGTTTGAAGTTGCCAGTGCCCCACTAGAAAAGTTATATCAAACTTCTTTAGAAATCTATCAATCGAACGAGAGTGTAGAGGATAGATTATTAGGAGTTTGCCATCATTTTATTCGCTTTGGATTTCAATATGCGAGTTCTAATCAGCTTCTATTTATTGTTGAAGGGGAAGAAGTTGATTTACCCGAATTCACAAAACCAATTAATCAGTTAAGAATGAAGAGTTTCAACATACTAAAATCTTTAATTGAAGCAGTATTACCTCACTCAATTAGTGAAGAAAAATTATTCAATATTGTCCGAGGAACCTATTTGTTTTTACAAGGAATGGTGATTAACTACGCTTCTGGGGATTGTGGATATAACGAAAGACTGCAGACAATTGTTACAGATTACTTAACCTTCACATTATTGGATCGAAAGAATCTGTAAGAAAATAACTATTTTTGGAGGACAAGCATGTGATTATACAGGCGTTATCGAGTATGGTGACGATTCTAGCGGTCATCGCGCTCGGCTATCTCTTGCAGGCCAAGGGATGGTTTCACGAAGGATTCAGTAAGAGCATTGCGGATTTGATTTTGAAGATTGCTTTGCCAGCGTCCATCTTTGTTTCAGTATTAAAATTTATAACAAAAGAACAACTCGTGAGCTTCTTTGGAGCGAGTCTATATTCGTTGATTACGGTGATTCTAGGGTACATCGTGGCATGGGGCGCTGTAGTTTTGTTCAAAGTTCCGGTTGGAAGACGCGGGGTGATGCTCAATACATTCGTGAATGCGAACACCGTCTTTATGGGATTGCCGCTGAACCTCTCTCTTTTTGGAGAAGAAGCGATGCCGTATTTTTTGGTTTACTACGTGATTAATACATTGTCGATTTTCACCGTAGGGACTTATGTCGTAGCGATTGACCGTCCTGATGGAACCAAAAATAAAGGAATCGAGTGGAAGAGTCTCTGTTCACCACCGCTCATTGCGTTTCTAGTGGCTTTAGCAGTTGTGGCGCTTGGAATTCCAGTTCCATCATTTGCACAAAATTCCATTAATATAGTAGGAAGTTTAGTGACGCCATTGTCGCTCATGTATATCGGGATCAACCTTCAGCAAAGTGGTCTTGGAACGTTGCGCATCGACCGCGACACCGTACTTGCTCTAGCAGGCCGCTTTATTATTTTTCCAATATTAATGGTACTAGTGTTACTTGCTGGAGGAGCGGATAACACCTTATTAAAAGAAACCTTTATTATTCAATCCACTATTCCAACACTGGTGATTATGCCGATTTTAGCGGCAGAAGCTAAAGGAGATGTTGATTTTGCGACGAATGTGGTGACAATGACAACCATTGCCTACTTAGCGGTATTGCCATTGTGGTCCCTATTCTTATTTTTCATTTAGCGAAATTATCATATATGATAATTTTTCATGCATACAAAAAGCGAAGAACCAATTTGGCTCTTCGCTTTATTTCATTTTATCTTATAAAAATTCATGTGTATCAAAGAAGTTTCCTAGTTCTGCTTTGATTGTTTGTGCTTCAGTATCAATCTCTGTAATCTTGATGATTGAAGAGTAGTCTGTTACGTTGTGGTTTGAAACCCCAGATTCACAGAACACAACCGCACCTGCTGTTGTTGAATCAAACTCTTGAATAAGGCTACGCATACCGTTGATTGTACCGCCGGCTTTCAAGAAGTCGTCGACGATTAATACGTTTGATCCGCTTGCTAATGTACGTTTTGATAATTCCATTTTCTCAACGCGAGAAGAAGAACCTGAAACGTAGTTAATACTTACTGTAGAACCTTCCGTAATTTTTGAATCACGGCGCACGATGACGAATGGTACGTTTAAGTAGTTCGCAACGGTTTGTGCGATTGGCACCCCTTTTGTTGCAACCGTCATAACGGCGTCGATTTTCTTATCTTCGTATGCAGATGCAATCATTTTCCCTAAATCATGTAATGCATCTGGTTTTGCAAGTAAATCAGAAAGGTAAATATATCCCCCTGGCAATAGACGGCTTGCATCGTTCATTTGCTCTCTTAGTTTTTCCGCAGCAGCCAATGCTTGTTCGCGTTTGATTTTCGGAACAAAAATCACGCCCCCTGCAGCACCCGGTACTGTGCGAATAATCCCTACACCTTGCTTTTCAAAAGTCTTCTTGATAATAGCAATATCCTCACTAATAGAAGATTTTGCGGACTGATACAATGCTGTAAATGTTGTTAATGAGATTAACGTATGTGGGTTATCTAATAGACGTTGTGTCATATCGACTAAACGTTCACTTCTTTTTAATTTCATCGTTTCGTCCTCCTTTTTTTCTTTAAGACACTATTATAGTATACACAAAAGTACGGAAATTACAATTTTTTAAACCTGTAATATTCGGGAAATGAGCGATTAAAACCTTGAAAATCAAAAGAATGTTCCTGAATTCATTTAGAAAAACTAAAAACTAGTCTTCTTTCAGGAAATCTACGTTACTATTCCTGAAAATAATAAAGAAAAACGAGCCTAATTAGACTCGTTTTGTTAAATAAGTTTCAGTTCGATGCCAACAACGCCATATTGAGCTTGTTTTTCTTTGGAATAGTAAGTCAACATATCATCGGGATGTGCATTGACCACGTCTTCTGGAGTATACCCGCATTTTAATAGCGGTAGGCTCTCGTACAGTTCTGCAAAGTTTTTAAAAACATGCAACTGAACCACTTCGCAAAGTGTCGTTTGCGACTCATCTTCGGTATTGGTAAATCGAATGTGATCACCAATTTGAATCGATTGACGCTTTTCATCGTAAAGACGGAGTTCAATCGTTTTTTGACCGGAGGCGATGGAAGCATACGGTTTTGGAAAGAGAGTCATCTCATGAAGCATGACTAGTTCTCCTTGTTTAAAACGAATTTTTCAACGGCAACAGCAACACCATCTTCGTCGTTCGTTGTTGTCACGAAGTTAGCAATTTCTTTAATCGAATCAATCGCATTTCCCATCGCAACGCCTAGACCAGCGTATTCAATCATGTCACGATCGTTTTCGTGGTCGCCAAGGCACATTACTTCATCGCGTGTAAGGCCAAGTTTATCGGCTAGATGATGCACGGCTTTGCCTTTGCTCGCTTCAGGGTGAATCACTTCGAGGTAGAAGCCAGCACTACGGAAAATGTTGTAGCGGCTCTTGAAGTCGTCAGAAAGATTTGGTATTAATTCTTCTAACACTTCAGGTTCATCTACAAACATGATTTTGACGAATTCTTTATCGGTTGGAATATCTTTGTATAATTGGTGCACGATTGGCATCCCTACAAGTTCACTTTCATGAATCGAGTATTTACCAACTGTTGCAGTTGGAACGTAAATCGCTTCTTCGTCTATAGCGTGGTAGTGCACATTGTATTTTGTAGCATAGTCGTTCACGCGCTCTAAGTCATCATGTGTCATTGAGAAACGCACGAGTGCTTTTTTCGAACCTGTTTGTTGCACCAGAGTTCCGTTGTACGTCACGACATAATCATGGTCGTTCACGAGGTCGAGTTCTTTCAGTAGTCCTTCAACACCAGGATATGGGCGTCCTGTACAAAGAACCACATAGACTCCTTGTGCGCTTGCGGCGTTTAAAGCAGCCTTTACTCGTGGTGTGATTTCGCGTTTTGAATTGATAAGTGTGCCGTCGATATCGATGGCGATTAATTTGATAGCCATAGTTCCTCCTTGAATAGCGTTAAGTAGTGTTTTTGAGCTGGATAATTGGACGTCTTTAAAATAAGAATCTGAGCAAAAATACAATGCTTCTTGTCCATTACGGAAATCTTTCGGATTCTATAGGAATCCTTCACAGTGCGAAGGATTCGTAATGGGGAATAGCAACCAATGTGAATTACTGACTCTAGGGTTGTAACCCGTAGAGTCAGTTTGAAGCTTGGTAGGAATTGAGACGTAAGGCTCAATCCGATGCCCCATTATCGCTACTATGAAGATATCCGAAAGGATTGGAGTAATGGAAAAAGTAGAAACCTTAGTTATTTCTGCTCAGTAAAATTTACTTCATTTGGTTTGAGAACACGTCGAGTTGTGCAGCGATATTTTGAAACTCTGCATAGTCGTCCATAAAGAGTCCGTTTTGCATTTCACCGCTTACCATTTCGCGAGGGAAGTAGAGGCGTTCGTCACCACGTACTTTTCCGGAAATAGCATCTACAATCGAACTGACTTGAGACAACTCAACCATATTACCGTTGCGTTCTACAAGCTCGATTTGCGTTCTTGGTTTAATCGAATCTGGACGATAGAAATCATATGGCAAGTCGAAACTGTTGTTAATGGCAGTGTAGTATTCTGGATCGAACCCAACTTCTTCTACGATTTGTTTCATGCGTTCGATTTGAGCGCCATCATTTGTACGGTTAAATGGCACTGATTTAAACGGACGACGGTTGATGAAACAATCTGACAAGTCGCTCAAGATGGCATCTTCTTCTAGTAACCAGTGAGAGAAGTATGTGTTCAATACGCCGTCATCGAGACGTAAGTAGTCTTCCAATGTCCATGTTCCTTCGAAGAAAGGCTTCAAGAACGTTGCAGAGTGTCTTAATGGATTCAATTCTGAGTGATAGCAAGCTGCCGCGCGCTTCAATAAGTGATTTAACACGACTTCCATCCCACGAGAAACTGGGTGGAAATACACTTGCATATACATTTGATAACGACTCACGATGTAATCTTCCACCGCGTGCATTCCTGAATACGTAAATGCAATGCCGCCTTTATACGGACGAATCACACGAAGGATACGTGTAAGGTCGAACGTTCCGTAGTTTACCCCTGTGAAATAAGCGTCACGAAGCAAGTAGTCCATACGGTCTGCATCGATTTGGCTTGAAATCAATTGCACCACTTGAGGGTTTGGATGTGTTTTTTGAATCACGCTGGCCACTTCTTGCGGGAAAGTAGAAGAGACTTTACGTAAAATTTGGTTCACTTCTGTTTCCTCAGACAAGATAATGTCGATTGTGATTTGTTCATGGTTTGTATCAAAGATTTTCTCGAAAGTATGAGAGTATGGCCCGTGCCCAATGTCGTGGAGAAGGGCAGCGCAGAGCACAACAAGGCGATTGCTGTCGTCCCATAGTCCGTCTCCTTCTTCTTGTGTCGCGTAGTTACGCGCAAAGTTGTCGCAAATACGACGGGCGATTTCATATACCCCAAGAGAGTGAGAGAATCGTGAATGTTCCGCTGTATGGAAAGTGTACATCGAAGCTCCGGTTTGTTTGATTCTGCGGAGTCGTTGCATTTCACGACTATTAATTAATTCAAGAATAATTGGATGTTGCACGTGGATATAATCGTGTACTGGGTCACGAAATACTTTTTCACGTTTAAATGCTTCAGTCATGCGTTTGACGCCTTCTTTCGATTAGATTGTGAATAATACTCATAAGCACTTTCAGTTTATGCTATTTTCGGTAGAAAAGCAAGAGGGGTAACCGTTTAGAATGCTTTTATACCGCGTTTTCCGACAGATTATTGTCGTTTCACAAAACGCTCGAGTGCTTTTTGGAAATCTGGAGTGTGAAGAAAGTCTGTTTCGTTCTCTTCTAGCGTGCATCCAAGCTTCGTTAATGCTTGCAAGACGCGGACTTGAACGTCTTCAATCGTGAGGTCGATTCCAAGAGCGTCACTAATATTCCACATGCTATCGGCGTTGACTTTTGGGAAATGCCATTTCGTTTCTTCACCTTGGATTGCGTGGTCATAGAAATCACGAACAACACGGCCACGACGGTTTTGGTCACCGTAGACACTGAGGTAAATCGAAACACAGACAACATCTTTCAAACGGCGCTGTGCAATCCCAGCAATTTTACGCTTTTGAATGCTTAAGTCATAATCTCCTGGACAGTACGAATCTGCCACTTCAAAGGCTTCGATTCCACCAAGGGCTTCCGCTTCCGGGAAAGTCTCTTGGATGAGTTGTTGCATCCATTCGTAGGCTTCGTTAATCGTAGGCATTTGTTTGTTTTTAAAGAGAAGGCTGATATTTAAGATGCCTTGGTTACTCACAACGGCAAGGCCACCTGCTTGGCGCACAACAGGCGTAAAGCCATGAGCGCGCAGTCTTTCTAACCCTTGTTCGAGATAAGGCACCTTCGTATCGGTCATCCCAAGAATCACGATATCTTCAAGCGTCCAGAAGTGAACAAATGGGCCGTCTTCTTCCTTTGTCAAATGACGAATCAGCGTCTCATCGAGCGCGAATGGCGTTAGCATCTCTTCTAATTTTTCAGTTTTTGGAATTTGTGTGGCAACCAATTGAATGGTTTGCTGCTGAATAGGTGATTGAGTCATACGATTCTCCTTTAGAGTTCTTCGTGTTTCATTATAACAAAAGTTCGCGTGACGGTCGTGTTAGAGGCCGTTTTTAAGCCATTTCTTAGGAATTTATTAAGTAAACATCAAGAATCGTAAAAATTACTAGCAAAAAACTTATATTTTTAATACGATAAGGTAGAAAAAGAATGAAAAGAGGGAATGCTCATGAAAATTTTAGTAGTAGATGATGATCGCGAAATCGTTGAATTATTGACGATTTACTTAAAGAACGAAAATTATGAAATAGTAAAAGCATATGACGGGAAACAAGCCCTTGAGAAATTAAAAATGTATCCAGATATCGATATGATTATCTTGGACATTATGATGCCACGCTTAGACGGAATCTCAGTGGTGCATGAAGTGCGTAAGGAAAATGCACAATTGCCAATTCTATTATTAAGCGCGAAATCAACAGATATCGATAAAATCCAAGGGTTAACAAATGGTGCCGACGACTACGTTACAAAACCATTTAACCCACTTGAAGTCATTGCGCGTGTGAAATCATTATTACGCCGTTCAACGATTACGCAAGAAGGGCCAGCTAACGAAGAAATTACGATTGGACCTTTAACGATTAAGAAAGAATCTCACCAAGTGACAACAACAGATGGCACTGAAATCCAATTAACCGTATTAGAATTCGGAATTCTATACTTACTTGCGAGCCATCCAAACCGTGTATTTAGTGCAGATGAAATCTTCGAAACGGTATGGCAACAAGAAAGTATCGTTTCAACGAAAACAGTAATGGTACACGTAAGCCACCTTCGCGACAAGATTGCCGAAGCGACTGGCGGAGAAAAAGTTATTGAAACAGTATGGGGAGTAGGCTACAAGATTGAAGACAAATAATAAAAAAGTTCTTCACCTTCGAAAAGTCAAAAACGAACCGACGCTCTTAACACTTACGCCAAAGGAAGTCAGCGAACTTGTATTAGAAGGAATCGTGACGCTGTGTATCGTATTCCTTTTATACTTAGGGATTCTCGTGATGGTCAGCCAACTCATTAACGAGCCAGGGTTCATCTCAGTTGAGTTCTCCGCTCGTGAAGTATGGCATATCGAGCGCGAGCAAATTGCATTCTACAAAAATGTCTTTACGATTACCTCGGTTGTGTTTGCAGTGGCATTTACTTACTGGCGCTTGATGCGAAGATACCAACAAATGCAGTTAAACCATATTTTGGAAGAATTGCATTTGATTGCGGACGGACAGTATGACCGACGAATTCCGTTCAGACTCTCAGGAGACATGGGACAAGTTGTGAACTCGATTAACCGCTTGGTAGATTCGACCGTAAACGCGTTAGAGGACGAACGTGCGATTGAGAAGTCGAAGGACGAATTGATTACCAATGTATCGCATGATATTCGTACACCGCTGACATCGATTCTTGGGTATCTTGGACTGATTGTAAATCAACCAAATGTCGAGGGCGCCGATGCGAAACGCTATGCGGAAATCGCGTATTCGAAGGCGGAACAAATGAAATTACTCGTAGACGACTTATTCGAATATACGACAACTCGTCCAAACGGAGCACCGCTTAGACTCAATGATATTCCAATCGTGAATTTCTTAGAGCAAGTAGCAGCGGACTTCGAACTCGAAGCGCAAAAACGCAAGATGGCGATTGAAGTCTTGCCGAATAATCGCGATGTCGTGCTTGAACTCGATGCCGAGAAAATGGTGCGCGTGATTAATAACCTGTTATCGAATGCGATTAAATACGGCCATGAAGATTCTGTTATTACAATGGAAGTCTTAAGAAATGATGGAGTCGTGACAATTGCCGTTCGAAACGCCGGAGATCCAATTTCGAAAGAAGTGTTGGAACAACTCTTTGCACGTTTCTACCGCGCAGAAGCATCCCGTTCTAAAGAAACAGGCGGAACCGGACTTGGTCTGGCGATTGCCGAGAACATTGTAAAGTCGCATGGCGGTATGATGTATGCTGAATCTGAAAACGGACAAACAAGCTTCTATGTATGCTTGCCGGAAGAAAATCAAGGTTCATTGAAACAATTTAAAGAAAAACTCAAATAACCAGCAGAAATGCTTTCTGCTGGTTATTTTTATTCGCAAAAAGACACTAGAGTTGATACTATGGAAGTGACGTAATGGAGGGAAAAATATGAAATTAGCAACGTGGAACGTGAACGGAATTCGTTCGGTATTAAATAAAGGTGCTCTACAAGAGTATGTATTAGAAAGTAATCCAGATATTTTATGCCTACAAGAAACAAAGGCGCAACAAGAACAAGTGGAACTCGGGATGGAGTTTAGCGAGTATGATGTGTATTTCAACTCAGCTGTGAAAAAAGGCTATTCTGGAACGGCCATCTTCACCAAAGTAAAACCATTATCGGTGACTTATGGCATCGGCATTGAAGAACATGATCAAGAGGGACGTGTGATTACTGCTGAATTCGAGAAATTCTACTTAGTAACCGTCTATACACCAAATGCGAAGCGCGACTTATCACGTCTTGCATACCGCCAAGTATGGGAAGATGATTTTCTTGCATACATCAAGAAGCTAGAAGAGACAAAACCCGTGATTTTCTGTGGCGACTTGAACGTGGCGCATAAGGAAATCGACTTAGCGAATCCAAAGACAAATGTGAATAACGCCGGATTCACTAAAGAAGAACGTGCGAAATTCGACCAAGTTGTCGTAAGCGGCTTAGTGGATGCGTTCCGCTACTTACATCCTGATACCGTAGGGGCGTATAGCTGGTGGAGCTACATGGGTGGCGCTCGTGCACGAAATATTGGATGGAGAATTGACTATTTTGTCGTATCCGAGGCACTCGCACCGCTTCTAAAAGAAGTCGACATTCGTAGCGATGTCACAGGAAGCGACCACTGTCCAGTAGAAATCGAAGTGAAACTGTAAGAACATTTGTTCGCGTGCAGAAAGTTTGATACAATAGAGGTATCGATTAAAAAAGAGGTATAGAAATGGCAAAAGACCATATTGTCGTGCATGGTGCACGATCTCATAATTTAAAAAATATTGATGTAAGCATTCCTCGTGACCAGTTTGTCGTGATTACAGGACTATCGGGGTCAGGGAAGAGCTCGCTTGCGTTTGATACATTATACGCAGAAGGGCAACGTCGTTATGTAGAGAGTCTATCTGCATACGCACGTCAATTTTTAGGGCAAATGGACAAACCAGACGTGGATAGTATCGACGGATTGAGTCCAGCGATTGCCATCGACCAAAAAACAACGTCACGCAATCCGCGTTCAACGGTCGGAACGGTGACGGAGATTAATGACTATTTGCGTTTACTATATGCGCGTGTGGGAAAACCTATCTGTCCAAATGACGGTACGCCGATTGAAAGCCAGTCCTTGGAACAAATGGTAAACCGCGTCATGGCGATGCCAGAGAAGACAAAGATTCAAGTGTTAGCGCCGGTTGTCGTTCAGAAGAAAGGCGAGCATAAGAAAGTCTTCGAGAAGATTCAAAAAGACGGTTATGTGCGTGTGCGCGTGGATGACGAGATGCATGAAGTTACTGAAGAATTCAATCTCGAGAAGAACAAGAAACATAATATTGAAATCGTCGTGGACCGTATCGTCGTGAGCGATAAGAGTCGTTCACGTCTATTCGATTCGATTGAAGCGGCCCTTCGTTTAGCGGAAGGTTATGCGATTGTCGATGTGATTGGTGGGGAAGAACATCTCTTCAGTGAACACCATTCATGTCCTATTTGCGGCTTCACGGTGGGCGAATTAGAGCCTCGTCTCTTCTCGTTCAATGCGCCGTTTGGAGCGTGTCCGGAGTGTGACGGTTTAGGGTCAAAACTCGAAGTCGACTTAGATTTAATCGTTCCGGATAAAAACTTAACATTGGAAGAGGGAGCGCTTGTTCCTTGGAATCCAATTAGTTCGAACTATTATCCAACGATGCTGGAGCAATTTTGCAAACAGTTCAAGATTCCGATGAATATTCCATTCGAGAAATTGACGCAGTCGCAAAAGAACATGGTGTTATACGGTTCAGGAGATGCGACCTTCAAGTTCCATTATGAAAATGAATTTGGTGGCGTGCGTGACTTGGAAATTCCTTTTGAAGGAGTGGCTGTGAATGTCGATCGTCGTTACCATGAAACCAATAGTGATTTTACGCGTGAACAAATGCGCCAATATATGACCGAATCCGAATGTAAGAGATGTCACGGTTTCCGTTTAAATGAACAGGCACTCTCTGTCAAAGTCGGAGGCAAAAATATCAGTGAAGTATTGGCACTGTCTGTAGATGATGAGATTGATTTCTTCAAAGACTTAAACTTATCGGAAACAGACGAGCAAATCGCTGCGCCAATCTTAAAAGAAGTAAGCTCTCGTTTGAAATTCTTACGCAATGTTGGCTTGCAATACTTAACATTGAGCCGTGCCGCTGGAACTTTATCAGGGGGAGAAGCGCAACGAATTCGTTTAGCGACTCAAATCGGGTCAAACCTTTCTGGCGTCCTCTATATTTTAGATGAGCCATCGATTGGACTTCACCAACGCGACAATGACCGCTTAATCGAGTCATTGAAGAGCATGCGTGACCTTGGCAACACGCTGATTGTCGTAGAACATGACGAAGATACGATGCGTGCTGCGGACTACTTAATTGATATTGGTCCAGGTGCGGGTGAATTCGGTGGTGAGATTATCGCTGCAGGCACTCCAAAAGAAGTGGAGAAGAATGCGAAATCACTGACAGGACAATATTTAGCAGGGAAGAAATACATTCCAGTCCCAAGCGAACGCCGCACTGAAGATAAGGGCTGGATCCATTTAAAAGGCGCTGCGGAAAACAACTTACGCGCTATCGATGTGGATGTGCCGCTCGGACGTTTCGTAGCCGTGACAGGGGTATCGGGTTCTGGTAAGAGCTCGCTTGTCAACAGCGTATTGAAGAAAGCCTTAGCGCGTGAGATTACCCGTACGAAGGAAAAACCAGGGAAGTTCAAGAGCATTTCTGGATTTGAGAGCCTCGATAAGATTATCGATATCGACCAAAGCCCAATCGGAAGAACCCCACGAAGCAATCCTGCGACGTATACGGGTGTATTTGATGATATTCGTGATTTATTTGCGACTACAAACGAAGCAAAAATCCGCGGATATAAGAAAGGCCGCTTCAGTTTCAACGTGAAGGGTGGACGATGCGAGTCTTGTAAAGGGGACGGGATTCTGAAAATCGAGATGCACTTCCTGCCAGACGTGTATGTGCCGTGTGAAGTCTGCCACGGAACGCGTTATAACTCTGAAACGCTCGAAGTGAAATACAAAGGAAAGAGTATCGCGGATATTCTTGAATTGACGGTCGAAGAAGCGGTGGAATTTTTCCAAGCCGTACCAAAAATCAAACGTAAATTACAAACAATTAAGGATGTCGGACTCGGCTACGTCACCCTTGGCCAATCTGCCACAACGCTCTCTGGAGGGGAAGCGCAACGGATGAAGTTGGCCAGCGAACTCCAACGTGTCTCAACAGGCAATACCTTCTATGTGCTTGATGAACCAACAACTGGTCTGCATACGGACGATATCGCACGTCTACTTGAAGTGTTGAATCGTTTAGTCGAAGCGGGCAATACTGTGCTTGTCATCGAGCATAACTTAGATGTGATTAAGACCGCTGACTATATCATTGATATGGGACCAGAAGGCGGTAGCGGTGGTGGACTTGTGATTGCGACAGGGACGCCTGAAGAAGTGGCGAAAGATAAAAACAGTCACACGGGTCGTTATTTAAAACGCGCCTTAGAAGCAGCCGCATCGCATAAAAAGAAGTAGAAATTTACGAGAAGAGATAGTTTGAGGAAGGTAGTTATGCTATACTCAACATAGATAATTTCTCAGGGGGAAACTTGAATGAACATGAAAGAATTAGTCGGCAAGAAAGCCGCAGAATATGTAGAAAGTGGAATGACGGTTGGTTTAGGAACTGGTTCAACAGCCTACTATTTTGTAGAAGAAATCGGTCGACGAGTAAAAGAAGAAGGGCTTGAAATAGTGGGAGTAACGACTTCCCTAGCAACGAAGAAACAAGCAGAAGCGCTTGGAATTCCGTTGAAGAGCGTGGATGAAGTGGATTATATCGATGTCACAATCGACGGTGCAGACGAAATCGCTCCAGATTTTTCAGGAATCAAAGGTGGCGGCGGTGCGTTATTATTCGAAAAAATCGTTGCCGAGCAATCAAAAAGTGTTATCTGGATAGTAGACGAATCAAAAATGGTCGACTACTTAGGTCGTTTCCCATTACCAGTGGAAGTGGTGCCTTATGGGTCACTTCAATTATTCAAACGTTTTGAAGCGCTAGGATACAAACCAACTTTCCGCGAACGCGACGGAGAACGCTACTTAACCGATAGCAAAAACTACATTATCGACTTGGATGTTTATCCAATTAAAGATCCAATCGCATTTGGAGAAAAAATCAAAGGCATGACAGGTGTGGTAGAGCAAGGCCTCTTCACAAACATGACAGATATCGTGCTTGTTGGAACTCCTGATGGGGTTGTCGTAAAACAATTCTAAAAAAATAAGCCGCTTAGAGTCAGCATGGATGCATGATTCTAAGCGGTTTTTGTTATAGTTAACCGTGTCGAATTGCACACGGTTAATTTAAAAGGAGGATGCACTTTTTCAATTTGTGTAAGAAAATCAAGGCGGAGTGTGCTATACTAGTAAAGATTTAGTATTGAAAGGATCTGATGAAATGTCATCATTCATGGAAAGACGAAAAGGATTGCTGTGCACATTTGCCATTGCGGTAGTCGCAGTGATGCTCGATAAGCTATTCCCAGTTATTGGAAGTGCGGTTTTTGCCATTATTTTAGGGATGGCCTTAAACCAATTTTGGAAAATCCCAAGTGATTTTAGACCAGGGATTAATTATTCAGCGAAAAAATTATTACATTATTCGATTATCGCGCTTGGATTTACAATGTCATTTGCGCAGGTGAGCCAAACAGGTGCGTCATCATTCCCAGTGACGATCGTGACTATTTCGATCGCGTTTCTAACAGCGCTATTTGTAGGGAACTTCTTCAAACTTTCTCGTCCGTTGAAGATTCTTGTTGGATTCGGGACAGCGATTTGCGGGGGCTCTGCGATTGCGGCAGCTTCACCAATTATCAAGGCAGAAGACGATGAAGTCGCATTATCAATTTCAACGATTTTCCTATTCAACGTTATCGCGGTATTCCTATTCCCATTCTTAGGACATATGATGGGTATGGACGCGTCGCAATTCGGGCTCTGGGCAGGAACAGCGATTAACGATACATCAAGCGTGGTCGCAGCCGGCGCAAGTTACAGTCCGGAAGCCTTAGAAATCGCAACAATCGTGAAACTTACTCGTGCGTTGATGATTGTTCCAGCGTGTCTAGTGTTGTCATTAGTCGAAGCACGCCGTATGAAACAAGAAGGACAAAGCGTTCAATGGAAGAAAATCGTACCAATGTTTATCATCTGGTTCATGGTCGCTTCCATCATTACAAGCGTGGGCCTATTCCCAAACTTCCTTGTTCCGTATGCAAAATTAGTGTCTAAATGGTTGATGGCGATGGCATTAGCCGGTATCGGAATGCAAGTATCGTTCCAACAATTCAAAGAAGCAGGGGCAAAACCAATCTTAACCGGTTTAGCAACTTGGTTTATGGTGGCTGTCTCTAGCTTGATCATGCAGTACTTCGTTTTATAGAAAGGACGCCGTATGAAAAGATTATTGGGACTCGGGTTTTGGATTAGTGCCTTGTACTTTATCTTATATACGAAAATTCCAGCGCTACAAGACTTCGTGAATACACCAGTAGGGCCGTATGTGCATGTCGTGATGGTTATTTTACTCATCGTGGGGATTTTCTTCTACGTACTGCGCATTATCCATTACTTATTTTTCCCATAGAAATACAAAAGAGCTTAGGCATTGCCTAAGCTCTTTTTGCTTTTAACGTTGTGCAAGATGTTTCCAATCAATCCCGCGGGCATCACACCAGTTTTGGATGCTTGGTGCGACCACGATAGGAGCTTGTTGGAGACTAGAAATACTATCAGCACCGACAAGCGTTAAAATCGTTGTCAGCTGCTCTTTCCATGTTTGAACCGTTTGAATCGCGTCTGGAAGGGAGTCATCTTTACGTACGAGATGTAACATTTCACCAGATAATCCGACAAGGCTAGCTCCAAGCGCGAAGCATTTGGCCATGTCGAGTGGCGTCTTCACACCGCCGGAAGCGATGATTGGGGTGCGGCTTCCTTGGGCTTCCATGAGCGATGTCAAGGTCGTTTGTCCCCAGTCTTCTAGGAAATCGAGTTTGTCTTCTTTGCGACGGCCGTTTTCGATTTTAGCGAAATTCGTACCACCAGTACCGCTAATATCGATGGCAGCAACTCCGATACTCTCTAGTTGCGCGATGGCTTCACGGCTAAATCCGAATCCGACTTCTTTTACGATAACGGGGACGGCACTCGCTTTGACGATTTCTTCGATGTTTTTAAGCCAGTTGCTAAAGACGCGATCACCTTCTGGCATCACGAGTTCTTGTGCACGGTTGACGTGAATTTGAATCGCGTTTGCTTCGATGATATCGACAGCGCGTTTAGCAGTCTCAGCATCGTAATGCGCACCAAGATTCGCGAAGAGGATTCCATTTGGATTTTCCTGACGAATGACCTTGAAGCTTTCCGCACTTTCAGGAAATTTCATCGCGATACTCATCGAACCTGTCGCCATTGCCATGCCCGTTTCACGAGCCAAGATGGCTAAGCGCTGGTTTAACGCAGTCGTAAGTGGACTGCCACCCGTGATGGCGTTGATGAAAAAGGGAACATCGAAGGTGAGTCCAGCAAGTTTCGTTTGTAATGTTACATCAGCCACATCAACGGTTGTGAAGGGATGATGCACGAAGCGCGTTTCCACGAACTCGGGAGCACTCGTTGCACGGTATTGCTGGTTTGCATGACCCACATGCTCGTCCTTTCGATTCATTTGTTGTTGAAATAAATCCATCATTAATCTCCTTTACCAGGCTTCAGCGATAGAAAGCGGAAGCACTTGTATTTGAGCCTTGGCCCATTGAGTTTCAATTTGTTGTCTTTGAGTTTCGTTTTGTGTAAAGCAAATGCCACAGTCGCCACCACCAGCGCCAGACGTTTTCGCGCAGGCACCATTTTGTTCTGCGAGGTCGCAGAGTGTTTGGAGTGCAGGGGTTTCAATTTCCAGCTGCATCACTTGTGCGAATTCATTTAAGAGTGCACGGTTGGCACGGATGCCTTCTTGTAAGGATGGGATATCTTGTTGGTTCCAAGCGTTTTGTAGGCCTTGAACGATGGCGTGACTCTTTTTGAGAAATTCCTTGTAAAAGGCGCTATCGGTTTCGACTTTTCGTTTCTTCTCAGTAGCTTGAATGAGTGAATCGGTGATAGCGACTTGTCCTGTCCATCCTACTAATAGAGTGAAGGTTGGGATTTCTGGAAGACGTATAATGGTGAGGTCTTTCCAGTCGGCATCACAAATGGCTTTAATCGATTTGCTTTCTAATTGTTCGAGTAAACTACTTCGGTCCGGACTTGTGTAATACACCATTCCTCCAAAAGAAGAGGCGGCGATATCTCCAAAGGATCCACGTTGGGGTAAGCGGAGATTTGTTAACACACTCAGCTGATAGACGAGTAGTGGTGTGCGAGGAGTCTCGTAGAAATCAAGAACGGCTTGAATCGTTGCGACTACAACGGCACCACTGGAACCGAGGCCGTATTTAATGCCACGCTTAGCGTCATCGAGTTCACTTGTAATCGAAAGCGAGTAGAGGGCGTTTGTTGGTGTTCCGCATTCACGAACATACTGTTCTGCGACCAGAAGTGCTTCTTCGACTAGTTTATAGGGATGGTCTTCCTTTGCACGGAACAGTTCTCCTTCGCGAGTCCATTCCACAACGACATCAGGATTTTGCGTAGAGGTTAAGGTTCCTACACTAGTAGCTTCGTCGATTGTTACGGTTAAGTAGCGCGACACGGCTGCAACAATGGCACCGTGTCCGGGTTCGACAACCGCATATTCTCCAGCGATAAAGAGTTTACCGGGAGCTTTTGAAGTAATCGTCACGTGCTCACTTCCCTTCAAAAGCCGCACGAGAAGCGTTCCATTCGTCTTCTGTCAATGGTCGAATGCCTTCTCCTGGAAGCGTAGGGATGAGTTTTTCACTCGGGAATACTTTGCTAAGTTCTTCCATAATCGCTGGAATATCACTCGCCTTGCAAATCACTTTGACGTTTGGCCCAGCATCCATCGTGAAGTAGGCTGGAATACCTCGTTCTTCTCGAATCGTGCGAATCGTTTGTTGGGCGATAATGCTCTCCGGTTCGAAATAACAGAATGGAGGGTTACTTGCCAGCATCGTCGCGTGCATTTTCATGCCGTTAAATTCTGCAATAGAACCGATGCGATGAATGTCGCGGTCCTTGATGGCCTCTTTGATGTCGGCTAAATCGGTCGCCGCTGAAGTGACCCAACCTTCGTAAAACGGAGAAGTGGAAACGGTCAATTCCATACCGGCACGACTCGAAATTTTCTTCTCGGCTGCGCTAACGACGATAATAATCATCCCAATGTCAAATTTCGCATCGTCGACAGGGATGGCCATGCTGTTCTCGTTGGAGTCGCCCTTGTTCCATTCGACAAATCCGCCAAAGAGACTACGAGTAGCGCTGCCGCTTCCACGACGAGCGTAAGTAGATAGTTTTTGAGCAGGCATGTGAAGACTTGTCGCCTCGTTCATCGCACCAGCTAGTGCCGCAAAGGCGGAAGCAGAGCTCGCAAGGCCTGCAGCTGTTGGCACGAAGTTCAAACTCTCCACACGAGCACGACGTGTATCACCCGTTTCAGCGCGGAACAAGTCTAAGAAGCGTGTAATCTTAGCCGTCGCTGCTTCGTCTTGTTTCACCCCGTTAAGATAAAATTCATCTTCCGTTAAGGCGTCTGTGAGTTCGACTTTTGTATCGGTATAGAAGGCTTCGAGGGTCAAAGAAAGGCTACTATTCATTGGAATGAAGAGTTCTTTATTTTCCTTGCCCCAATATTTAATCAGTGCGATATTCGTATGCGCACGCGTGATTCCAATGTTCAATGTCATTTGGTATTCTCCTTTTTCGCCAGCGACTGAATCCAGACCGCCTGCGCTCCTTGTTTCATGAATTGTTCTTGTAAATGAAGGGCATCTTCCTTGGTTTCAACGAGGGCAATCATGCATCCGCCAAGGCCGCCACCTGTGACTTTTGCCCCAAGCGCGTTGTTTTGATGGGCCGTATCGACGAGTGTATCGATGACGTCATGCGACACACCGAGTTGTTGAAGGCGCTCATGATTTTCACTCATCAGTTGCCCTAGTTTTTGAGGGTTTTGTTCCTCGATGGCCTCTTTCGTTTCATTCACGATCGCGCCAATTGATTGGACCGCATCCGAACCTGTTTCTTGTGTAGTAGGGTCGATAATGCGTTCTTGCAAGGTACTCACATGCTGCACCGCTTGCTTCGTATTTCCAGTAACACCCGAATCGGCAATCACGAGGTACGCTGGCATATCGAGGTGGAGCGTTTGTAGTTCTTGTTCTTTTTTGAAAAATACAGGACGCGTCCCGCTCGTTGTCGCCGTATCGACGCCGCTCGGATTTCCATGCGAAATGGTTTCTGCGCCTTGAACGATGTCCCATAAGGTTTCTTCAGGAAGAGTCGCATCCAAGAAATCAAAAATAGCACGCACCACTGCAACGCTGACCGCAGCGCTCGAGCCCATTCCACGTTCTGCAGGAATTGTAGACTCAATCGAGAGTGTAAAAGTATGAGCCGTCACTTCTTTTGTAGAGGCTACTTTGAACGCTTCGCGAATCGCAAATTGCAGACCCGCCATCGCTTTAGGCATCTCATCTACAGCACCTGTATAAAGTTCGCACTGAATCGTTTGGCCCTCTTTTGCAGCGACGATATCCGCCTTCACGTAAACCGCGTCAATTGGCAGTGCAATCGCTGGTTCGTGATACACAACGGCATGTTCACCGGCAAGAATAATCTTCCCATTTGCCAGACCTGTTCCTGTTTGTGGTTTCATACGACAAATCCTTTCCTTATATTCACTTTTCATTCTACTAAATCCGCGCCCTTACGTAAACAAACACGGCGATTTCATGGGAAAAACTTAAGATAATGAAAAATAGAAACCGTGTTCAACATGTGGTACAATTCAAGAATAGGACTCAGTAGCTGAAGGAGACGAATCCGTTGAAAGAAAACGAGACGTATTACCAAATTAAACGAGAAGAGTGGAGCCAGTACGAAGGTGCCCATCCATTCACAATGACGAGAGAAGAACTTGCGCACTTAACATCTTTAAACGACCGCATTTCCCTACAGGACGTGCAAGAAGTGTATGTGCCAATGCTCGATTATTTCGATTTATACTTTAAAAAACATATTGAATTACGCACGGAGGAACAGCAATTTCTTCATCAAACGAAGAAAACAGTGCCGTTTATTATCGGGGTGTCTGGGAGTGTGGCCGTTGGGAAGAGTACGACAGCCCGCTTGATGCAAACGATGCTGCAACAACGCTACCCGGATAAGCGCGTGTTCCTAATGACAACGGACGGATTCTTATTACCGACGCAGGAACTGATTAACCGCGGAATCTTAGATCGCAAAGGGTTCCCGGAAAGTTACGACATGGAAGCTCTCGTTCATTTCTTACTTGAAGTGAAGACGGGAAATCCAAGCGTAGATGCGCCGGTGTATTCGCATGAGATTTACGATATTGTACCTGGGGAAGTGCAGACGATTGAGTCGCCTGACATCTTGATTGTTGAGGGGATTAATGTGTTGCAACTGCCGCCAAATCGTGAAATTTACGTAAGTGATTTCTTCGACTGGTCGATTTTTGTAGACGCCGATGCAACGCTGATTGAGCAATGGTACTTGGAGCGTTTCGAGCTCTTGATGGACCGTGCGAAATCACAGCCAGATAACTACTACTATCAATATGCGATTGGGAATCGTGCGGACGCGATTGCGATGGCGAAAGATGTGTGGCAGAAGACTAACCTGAAGAACCTTAAAGAATACATCTTACCAACGAAAACCCGCGCCGACTTCATCCTACATAAAACAGTGGGACACCACATTGACTTTGTGCAAATTAAAAAATATTAGGTACATCGATTACTTAAAATCCTTGCGGATTTTTTTATAATCACTGTAATGGGGCACCGGATTGAGCCTACGTCTCAATCTCTACCAAGCTTCAAACT
>JABZYV010000022.1:0-28886 GCA_015264955.1 Streptococcus sp.
GCACCTAGTAGTGAGTCCGCTGTCCCTGTATTTGGAAGTTGTTGTGCTGGAGTTGTAGGGCCTTCCGGTGTCACAGGCACTTCTGGAGTCGTTGGAACTTCTCGAATTTCTGGAGTAGCAGGTTCCACAGGAAGTGCTGAAATAATCGCATATTTATTCACTGTTACACTTGGAGCTTCTGGTTCTGTTGGCTCACTTGGTTTCACTGGTTCTTCCCCTGGTGGTTGAGGGAAAGCAATGTTGGTATTAATCGCAAACCAATAAACTGTATTGAGGCCAACTGAATTTCCTTGGACCGAGAATGTATAGTGGTTATCGTACAAACGAAGTGCTCCACTTCCCCAATAGAAGTTTGGGGCTGTTTCATCATCCCAACCTTTTACATTTCCCATATCATTCCCATTGAATTTTGAACCATGTTCTAAGTATTGGTTGTCATTCACAGAATAGATTTCACCATTTTGCTCGCTTACAGAAGAACCTGGAATTGGGATAAATTTATTGCTTCCAACACTCATTTTTTCAATGTGTTTTGTATCTTCCCAAGCCCATTTTGTTTCTCCATTTTCTGTATAACGAATACCGTTATAGTGGTTCAAACTGTTAACTGCGATAATCGAGTTTCCATCATAAACTGCTTGGACTTCATTTCCAGCTGCGTCATAGTAATGATCCACAACTTTGATTGTTAATGGATTTGTAGAATCCGTGCTATCTCCTACTACAATTGTTTTAGCTGGGTCACGATAAACATTCGCAATGATTTTTCCTGAGTTACCTGGAGCGCTTGTAACTGTGAATTCACGGACGATTTTAGCAATCGGTGTATCTTTAAAGCGCGAATTAGAAAGATTCGTACTTGTAACAGTCATTGTTTTACCAACTTCAAGAGCGACCCAAGCATCGTCTGTATCTGAATATGGATTCGTTGTTGTAAGATATTCCGCTTTTATTTTGTCTCCATCAAATCGAGCTAAGTAGTCCGATTGGTTTAAGGCATCTACACCAGCTTGTGTAAGGTAGTTCACATCCCCACTGACAACCGTATGTGCATCTGGCTCCGTCTTCAAAGTCAATTCTTGTAATGTATTAATAATCCCTGCATCTTTACCGTCAGCAATTTGCTTTTGGTATTCTTCGTAAGCTGCTTTCTTTTCGTCATATTGAGCTTTTTGGATATTGTATTCTTTTACATCTTCATCGTATTTCTTTTTCTCTTCAGTATATTTTGCTTTATCTTCTTTATACTTATTAGTGACTTGTTCAATCTCAGCCGCCTTCTCCTCTTGAGCCGCTTTGACTTGTTCTTCATTTAAATTCGTAATCGTTTCTGAACTTTCATTAACAGTTACACCTTCTGTCTTTGCATTGTCGATGGCTGTCTTTAAAGTATCTGAATTTTCGATAGTTTTTGTTGTTGTCGCAAGAGTTTCCTCTGCAGCTACCACTTCATCTGCTGAAACCGTATCCGCTGTGAAAACACTGCTTATAAATAGAAACAAACTTGCTGTTGCTACAAAACCACATAACCCAAATGCTTTTGATTTTTTATACCCAACTGTTGTTGATTGATGCTTAAACATAATTTTCCCCTTTGATGAAATAATTTTCTTAATCTTACACCTTCTACAGTTGGTTTTCAACTATTTTTCATTTATTTACCTCATTTTTCACATATTTTTCAAAAAACGTCTGAACCCTCTCTGTCTCAATAAAAAAGCCGTGTGGCATTGCCACACGACTTTAACGTTTTAAATTATTTTTTCTTTTTTGAAACAGCTAAACCAAGACCAGCAAATAATGTTGCTAAACCTGTTGTTACTGCAGTTGTAGCAACCCCAGTATTTGGTAATTCTTCTTGTTTTGGTTCTTCTGGCGTACTAGTTGTTGTTTCTGCTGTTGTTTCTTCAGTAGTTACTTCAGTTGTTGGTTGTGCAACTTTTTTGTACCAGTGGATACGATTTCCTTCACGGTCTTTTTCTGTTTTAACAAATTCATATCCATCGATAGTTGCTGGATCTTTCCAACCTCTATCAGTTGCTTTAATTGATTCTTGTGTATCGATATCCTTATAATCTGTCACAAGTGAATCCAATACTAATTGTGCACTAGTAGAGTCACTAATAATACGATAGATATAGATTCCTTTAGAATCTTTACCATCAATAGTCGCTGTAGCAACAGTTGAAACGTCATATTGCATTTTTTCGATATCAATTTTAGATTTGTCGATGATATTAATTCGGTTTTTCCCTACACCAAAGAATACACCTAATTCTTTAGGAACATCTCCTTCAATCATCTCAAGTGTAATTTTCTTTGCACTAACAGAAGTCACTTTGAATTTTGGAGCTACACCCGTTGGGAACACATAAGCACCGTATTGGTTTACGCTGTAATTACTATATACAGGTAAGATGAAGTATGCATTATGTGTATCGCCAACTTTAATTGCGTCAGCTCCACTTGTTTTCCACTCAATTCCTGAAGCATCGTTGAATTCTAGTTCAACAGTTGAACCAACCTTCATCCCTTCTCTTCCACGAACTTGGAATTGTGTAGACGTTTCATATGAGCCATCTGCATTGAACTTAATTGTATTTCCCGAAGGTGTGAAGTGAATAGAGTTTGTTTCAGTTGCAAATTTCTCTACTTTTGGAATATCTACTGTACTTGTTACAGAAGAATCTCCCACTTTAATCACTTGATTTAAAGTGTAGTCTTTATTCGCAATAACAGCTCCGTTATAAGCGTTATCTGATTTAATTGTGAACTGTGCTTGTTTCAACACATCAGGTTTTACCGCTTCAACTGCTTTTGTAAATGTGATTTTTAATGTAGCACGTGTTGATTCCAATTCAGCTTGTTCCATTTGAGCTTTGTCGTTCGAACCTTGACGAGCTTTATTTACATTTTCAAATGATACAACCGAAATTGTACCAATTTTCTTTCCTTCGTAAATAACATCTTTACCATTTAACGAAGTTAATACCGCAACGTTTTCTAATGTAATTGTTACATAGTCGCCTTCTTTCACGTCATCATCTGTTAATGAGACAGCGATATCTACGTCTGTGTAGTATTCATAGTTCTTAATATCATGGTTTTTAATCGTACCAGTTACTTTTGCATTTGCTTCTTTAGCAGCACGTGTTGGCGCCGCAGTTGTTGCTTCTGTTGTAGCTTCTGTCGTTGCAGTCGTTGCTTCTGTTGTAGCCTCTGTTGTTGCTGCAGCAGTTGTAGTCGCTTCTGTAGTCGTTGCATCTTCAGCAAATACAGATTTATTTGCTTGGAATGCTGTTAACAAAACACCGCATGACGAGATTGCTAACATCAGTTTTCCAATTTTACGAATTGATTGTTCTTTTTTCATCCAATCTTTCCTCCATAAACACTTTAGTTAGAATCATTTTACTATAACTTTGTACATTTTTCAACTAAATAATTCACAATTAATTCGAAAACTATTTTCATAATTTTCATTCATTTCCAAAAAAAAGAACAGTAGCTTAATACTACTGCTCTACTCCATGTTGAACTTTATTTTTAAAGATATAATACGCAATCATGAGAGGCACCATTGAACCAAACCACGCCATTGGATTGGCAACAGTTGCTCCGACAAAGCCGTACATATTTGAAAGAACCACTGCAGCAACAGAACGCATAATGAGTTCCATAATTCCAGCCAAGGTTGGCGTAAATGTTTTTCCCACCCCTTGTAAGGTATAACGGTAAATAAATAATAGTGAGAGGAAACTATAAGTTGTTCCGTTTGTAAGGAAGAATAGTCGTCCTAACTCTACAACATCCTCATGTCCCTCTCCTACGAAGGCACGAATAAGAATCGGACTAAATAGATTTAGAATAATCCCTACCACAATGGCAAATGTCAATGATAATTTGATACATTCACGCACACCAAGCCAGATACGATCATATTTCTTTGCACCATAGTTTTGCGCAGAATACGTCGCCATCGTTACCCCGAATGACATCATTGGAAGAATCGCTAACTGGTCAATCTTTTGCGCTGCCGTATGCGCCGCAACCGAAGTCGGTCCTAATTGATTCAATGCGATTTGAACCATAATCGTTCCAATGGCAATAATCGATGCTTGGAACGCCATCGGGAATGAAATACGACAATGTTCTCTAATATTTTGCTTTGTCGCTACAAGGTCAGCTTTTGTTAATCTTAGTACTGGAATTTTCTTCCAAATATAAACCACGCAGGCTACCGCTGAGAAGATTTGAGAAAGAACCGTTGCATATCCTGCTCCTTCAACTCCCATTCCAAAGACTGCAATGAAGAGAATATCCAGAACGATATTCATCACACAAGCCATTACAAGGAAATACAATGGTGTTTTTGCATCCCCGATAGAACGGAAAATATTGGATAGTAGATTATAGGCCATCGACGAGAAAATCCCACCGAAAATAACGATTAAATAATCATAGGCCCCATCAATAATCTCGGATGGTGTCTGCATGATTTCCAGAATTTGACGACAGAAAATCATACTCAGGGCGGTTAACACAATAGCCGTAGCAATTGAAATTAAAATAGAAACGTAAAAACTATGTTTCACGCCCTTGTAATCCTTGGCGCCAAACCGTTGCGCTAATGGAATGGCAAGACCAGCTGTTAACCCTGTTGCAAACCCAATAATTAAAAAGACAATACTTCCTGTAGAACCAACCGCGGCTAGCGCATGCACACCAATCGTCCGACCTACAATAAAAGTATCGGCCATATTATATAATTGCTGGAACAAGTTACCGATTAATAGTGGAATAGTAAAATTCCAAATCAGTTTTAACGGTTTTCCACTTGTCATATCTTTTGCCATCAGACACCCTCCTCTTCAAAAAATTAGCAAGTAATAGTATAAAACATTCAAATGAAAATGAACAGTGGTTTGAAAAAATTTCTTTTAAGAAAATAGCTTCTATGCTAAAATAGGACTGAAAAGAGGCGAATGTTATGGCAGATTTTGATAAAAATAGAATTGCAAAAATGCAACAATACTTAACAGATGTAACAGACCCTGAATTTAAAGGGAGTGCCACCGACAGAAATGTCGCCATGGCCGAATTATTCAATTACTATCATTCGGATTGGAAAGCTGATGCAAGTCACTTCGTCGATCAAAACCTTGAACTCTTCGACGATGAAAAAATGCAAATGCTCTTCAGAAATTCAAATGCGGGCCGCAAATCTCCACATACCATCATCCGACAAGAATCTAAAAGTAAGTATAAGAGACCAATGCGACCGGGTGAAGATTAAACAGGATACGAGACCGAACGCTCAGAAATGGAACGTTGGACCGGAACGCCGGAAGGGACTCGGAACGAGTCGTGCGGACGTTTCGGGAAACGCACGCCATTTCTGTGAGGTCGAGTTCAACTTCGAGGATGTGAGCCCGAACTCAACTACTAGGATACGAGACCGAGTTCAACTTTAAGGATGTAAGGCCACCTTAAACCACTGCACACCCCTTTGAATGCACCATGAAAATTATCATATATGATAATTTCACCATACGTATTTATCTGACAGAATTTATTTTATTGCACAAAAAAATCCCCACATCTGTGGGGATTTTTCCTTATCTAATACCTAACGCAATTCGTGCATAGCGTGACATTCTATCTGGGCTCCACGCTGGATACCAAACCAACTTCACATCAATCGATTTCACTTCTTCAATCTCAGCTAGCGCACGATGAATTTCATCTGTAATAATATCTGCTAGTGGGCAACCCATTGTTGTCAAAGTCATATCCACTTGGCAATGCCCTTCTTCATTTAAATCCACTCGGTAAATAAGTCCAAGATTCACGATATCAATTCCAAGCTCTGGGTCAATCACTGTTTCCAAAGCCTCTAAGATTTTCTCTTGCATTGCTTCTGCTGCACTTTTATTTTCTTCTGTCATCTTCTACTCTCCTATTGAAATACTCTTTGGAAAAAGTCCGCTACGGCTTCAAACACTTGATGTGGAACACGATGTCCTTCACCTGGTGTTTCATGCCATTCCACATTTTCCGCGTATGGTTCGTCTTTGATTGTTTCATAAAATTCTTTATTTAATTCATATGGCACTTTATCATCTGCAGTTCCATGCCATAAGAATAATGGGCGTCCATGAATATGTTCTGGATGTTTTGCGAGCGCCATTGCATCTAAGAAAGCTTTGTTCTTTTCAATTTCTGCTTCTAATGCTTCACATTGTTCCTGCGTTGCCCCTGTCATCCAAACAGATGAAATTGTCCATTTAGCAAAACGAGCAGGATCCGCATTCCCCATTAAACTCGCTGCTGCTGTGATATCAGGATATTGATTGAACAACGCGTATGTTGAAATACCACCCATACTTAAACCAGACACCCCAAATTTCGTTTCATCTAGGAGCCCACGACTTCTGAATTCTTCTTTTAAAATAGGAAGTTCTTTAATGTTATTGGCTACAATTTCCCAGATTTCGCCACCAATCAGACGAACGCCACGGTCTCCGTGTAAGAGTTGGTCTGGTAAAATCGCACGCATACCGCGTTTTGCTAGCTCTACTCCAATCGTTACGACACGGTCTTTACTTCCTGTCCATCCATGGTAAAACACAACGATAGGAAGCACTTGGTCTTTTAATGATGCATCCACAACTTCAGCGTACGGGATTCCATTTACTTCACGATAATCAATTTGAATCATAACTTCCTCTTTCTTATTTCATCTAAAATATGGTAAACTTATACAGATATTGTACTTGATGGAAACTTTGAAAACAAGTTTCTGCTTTTAGAAAACTACTTTGAAAGGAGAAAGAATGGAAAAGAAACTCATTGCTATCGACCTTGATGGAACTACATTAAACAACAACTCAGAATTGACACAAGAAACAATCGATACCCTTCATGCCGTGAAAAACTTAGGTCATGAAGTGGCTATTGTCACTGGTCGCCCTTACCGTAATTCAAAACAATATTACGATCAACTAAATCTTGGCGGGCCAATCGCAAACTTTAACGGTGCCCTTTGCCATATTCCAGGAATGCCTGAATGGGATGGAAAATACCACATTACGCTTGATTCAGAATTTGTACTGGACTTAGTGGCCTTTAACAAAACGCTGCCTGTTGATTACCTAATGGTCGAAGGAACAGAGCTTGTGTATTCAGATATGGAAGAACTTCCGGAGTGTCCATATTATCCGAAAGACCAAAAGCCAATCGTGATTGATAAGAATACGAAACTAAAAGAACAACCAACAGCCGTTGCTCTCTTCTCGGATGTTGATAAACAGCCAGAGATTAAATCAAAAATATTAGACCGCTATGATAACGACATCGAAATCCGTACTTGGGGCGGCAGCTTCCCATGTCTAGAAGTGATTTCACCTGGCATTCATAAGGCTAAAGCTCTTGAGCATTTATCTCGTTACTACGGCATTAAACAAGAAAACATTCTTGCCTTTGGTGACGAAGATAACGATATGGAAATGATTGAATACGCTGGACATGGTGTTGCCATGAAAAATGGAATTGAAGAATTGAAAAACATCGCAAATGCGATTACTCCATTCACGAACGACGAAAATGGATTGGCGAAATATTTACAAGAGTATTTTAATATCCAGGATGTGAGAAAGCGCGCTTAGAAATGGAACGTTGGACTCGAACGCCGGAAGGAACGTGAAACGTTCTGCGGACGTTTGAGGAAACGCACGCCATTTCTGCGATTTCGAACTCAACTCCAGGAAAGGCGCTTAAGAAAAAAACGATAAGGATACAGACAAAAATGTCTATACACCTTATCGTTTTTTATTTTGCTAAATAGACTGAAATAAATTTACTCACAATCGTGAAGTAAACCAAAACTGATGTTAAGTCATTCACGGTTGTAATAAATGGTCCACTGGCAATGGATGGATCAAAGTTGAATTTATCCAACGCAAATGGAATACATGTCCCTGTTAAAGCCGCCACGAAAATCGAAGCGAACATCGCAAAACCGATAATCCCACCAAGCACAATATTCCCGAGCCAGAGACTCACAATTCCAAACACAACTACCCCAGAAATCAATCCGATACCAAGACCGGTTGTCCCCTCTTGCACGAGTACTTTCCAGAAAGATTGTTCTTCCTCATGAAGACCAATCTTACGAATCGCAACCGCGAGTGATTGTGTCCCTGTATTTCCGGCAGTACCAGTAATTAATGTAATAAAGATTGCAAAAATACTTGCCTGTTGAATTAACGGTTCATATTGTCTGAAAAGGAACGCCGTCACAGTTCCCATAATGAGAAGTGTCATAATTCCTGGCAAACGGTTGACAATCCCTGCCCACACACCTTGGTGCGCTTCATCAACGTTTACCCCGGCAAGACCTGAATAGTCACTGGTTGCTTCTTCTTCGATAACGTCTAACGCATCATCGACTGTGATAATCCCAACTAGCGTATTCGTATCGTCGACTACTGGGATGGCAAGAAAGTCATAGTCTTTAATCGTTTGGGCTACTTCTTCTTGCGCATCATTCACGTGCACGGTCACGACACGGTCAATCATGATATCCTTGACGAGTTTTTCGTCAGGTTTCACGATTAAGTCTTTTAGCGTGAGAATCCCTGTTAAATGATTTTCATCGTCGGTTACATATACATAGTAGATTGTTTCAGCGTCTTCGGCAAAACGTTTTACCGTTGCCATCGCTGTTTTTAAGGTATCCGATTCACGCACGGCGATAAATTCAGTTGTCATCATCGCCCCTGCAGTTTCGTCTTCATAGTTTAATAATTGACGGAGTTCACTTGCCGTTTTATGTGGCATCAAGCGTAAATAAGTGCGGACATTTTCTTCCCCTACTTGCTTCAACACGTCTACCGCATTATCGGAATACATTTCCGCAAGCATTCGTGAGGCATAGGCTTCGTCCATCTCGCTTAAATACTCTTCAACGTCTTCTACGTCTTCTTCTAGTAGTTCGAACACCATTGCCATTTCTTCAGGATTCAGAAATTGGTAGGCTAATTTACGTTCTTCCAGCGTTAAACTCAAATAAATTTGCGCTTGGTCGTACGTATGATTCTCAAAGAAAATCTCGCGGAATTGTTGTTTATCTTCCGTTGCCAAGGTGTGTTGAATTTGCTCTAAAATATCTTCAAATTCATATACGATTTCGCTCAATGGTGATTCTCCTCTCTTTATCGCTTATGGGCTTTAATCCACTCATCCATATCTTCGGGAAGTGGCGCCACAACGGTTATTTCTTTTTTCGTCATTGGATGAATAAACGTGAGTGAGTGACAATGCAAGGCTTGACGGTCTAATATCTCGTCTTTTACCCCACCATATAAATCATCTCCCACAAGCGGTGCCCCTAGCCATGAGAAATGGACACGAATCTGATGCGTGCGTCCAGTATGTAATAAAATCTCGACAAGGTCTGCTCCAACAAGCGTTTCTTTCTTCCAATATTCAGTTAGCGATGGTTTCCCATCTTCTGATACACAACGATTAATAATCGACCCTTCATGTCGACCAATCGGCGCATCAATCATGCCATGATCTTCTAATGCAGCCGTATCATGCACAATCGCTAAATACTTCTTCTCAATGGTTTTGTCTCGTAAGGCTTGGTCCATCCACGCATGTACAACGCGGTGTTTGGCAAACATCATCACTCCCGTTGTATCACGGTCAAGACGCGTTACTACATGGGTAATTTGGTCTGCATAGCCACGACGCTTATAATACCCTTTGACACGATTCGCCATGGAATGGTCCGGATGCAACTTCGACGGAATCGAAGCCGTTCCAACAGGCTTATTGATAATGAGTAAATAATCATCCTCATACAAAATATCAATCGGCACTTCACTTGGAATCACGGTCTCATGTTCTCCAGACGGCGGAATTACCATCGTTAGGACATCTCCAGGCTTGAGAGTCTTTAACACAATCTCATGACGACCATTCACGAGGAGGTCCCCATGTGTTTTCACATGGGCAAGAAACGTTCTTGAAATCCCCACTTCTTGTAAGAAGGACCGCATCATCATCGGATACTCGTATGGGTAATTCCACGTTAAAATCAACGGACTTCCTCATTTCCGCGGCAGTTCACTTCACGCGAACCGATAAACGCATCTTCCACACGATCCCAGAATGGTGTATGACGATACGCCGCAAACGAAATGCGTTCCCCACTAATCTGTAATTGAATTTCTTCAATCTCATTGGCATCATAAGTTAAATGGTCAATCGCCATCACCATGCCCTCTTTACTTTCAGGACGTAGTGTTAAGACATTATCTTTCGCAAAAATCATTGGCGAACTAAGAGTACGATACACACGATTATTAATCGACGCCATTTCTGTCATCTGCATCACTTCTGCACGCGGATGTACAACGGCTCCTCCTAGAGATTTACTGAGACCTGTTGAACCAGTTGGGGTTGCCACACAAAGCCCATCTCCACGGAAGTTTTCGAATAACTCGCCATTAATATACACTTCGCATAAAAGCGTGCCATTCACTTTACGTAAGGTTGCCTCATTCAAAGCTGCATAACGAATGACATCTCCGCTTTTAAACTTCACATTCACATCAAGCAATGGATAGCTCACATGCTCTCCTTTGTCTTGTTTCAATGACTCGATTAATTGATCCACTTCATAGTTACGCCAATCTGTGTAAAATCCTAAGTGACCCGTATGGATGGCCACAAAACGAATGCTGTCTAGTTGATTGCGGTAACGGTGAAAGGCGCCTAAAAGCGTTCCGTCTCCGCCAACTGTAATCACCACATCAGGATTTACGTCATCGCGCACAAAACAGCCTTCTTGGCATAAGCGGTCGAAGGTATTCATGACTTCTTTTGTTTTTTCTGTTTGATTTCCGAATAAACCGACTTTCATCAAGATTCCCTCCGTTTCTTACGTTTACGCTGATTTTCCTTATTAATCGCAAAAATATATTGCGCTTCTTGAATCTCTTCTCGTATTTGAGACATCTCTTCATCAAGCAAGAACGCCGCTTCTGCTGCACGTTCCAGACGCTCATGAATCGTATCAGGGAATTCCCCTTTATATTTATAGTTCAATGAGTGTTCAATCGTTGCCCAGAAATTCATCGCAAGCGTACGAATTTGAATTTCCACAAGAATCTTTGTTTCTCCTTCGATTCGTTGCACTGGATATTCCAACACGATATGGTACGAACGATAGCCACTCGCTTTTTTATTTTGAATATAGTCACGTTCAATCACGATATCAAAGTCATTACGCTGACGAATCAAGCGAACCACTTCATAAATATCATCAACGAACTGACACATAATGCGAAGCCCTGCAATATCTTGTACTCCTTCAAGGAATTCTTCTCTAGGAATATTACGAACTTGCATTTTTTCTACAATACTCTCTGGAGTCTTCACACGGCCCGTGATAAATTCAATCGGTGCGTGCTTTCCTTCCTGACGATACTGGCGTCTAATTCCCTTTAATTTAATTTTTAATTCCTCTATTGCTTGATAATACGGAGCTAGAAAGGCATCCCAATCTTCTACTAAGGGTGTTTCCCATGTTTCCATATTTTCACCTACTTTTTTTCATTTCCGTTCTCTATCATACCATATTTTATAAGGAATCATGACAAATTAAGGCGATTTTTTTCAAATCTGTAATAAAATGAGCTACAATAGAACACTAAAGGAGGAACGGTTATGCCAGAAATCGAAAAAGAGTTTAAAAACTTACTGACAAAAGAGCAATACGACGCACTCGTAAACGACTATAAAGAAGTCTTTACAAAAGACGTTACGCAGACCAATAGCTACTACGACTATGAAGGTCTCCTCCAAGAACGTAAAATGGCGCTTCGCATTCGCATCGTCGAAGGAAAAGAAACCGGCGAAATCACACTAAAGATTCCTCAAAGTAGCTTAGAGGTGCTAGAATATACCGCAGTCCTTCCGGTAGACATTCTGAATGCCTATAACCACGACAAACAATTCACGCTTCCAACTTCGCTTCAGGAAGCATTGGAAGATACAGGCATTACAATTCAAACCGTGAATCAAACGGCCCTTCTTACCACGCATCGCTTAGAAGGTGCCCTCTCTGAGAATGAATGGCTTGTTCTAGACGAGAGTCATTATAACGGCAAAGTCGACTTTGAGATGGAAATGGAAGTTCGTAGTCTCGAGCTCGGCGAACCAGTATTCTTGGGCATTTTGGCTAAATATAATATCGTAAGATGCCAAGCAGAAAGCAAAATTAAACGAGCACTGTCCACGAGATGAGTACAAACGTCACTCGTTGTGCAAATTATTCTGACATTTCAACAAACTATGTTACAATGATGTTACAAAGTTAGTTAGGGAACAGGGGTGTAGGATTTTGAGTACTTCAAAAACAAAGAATCTATCAGAACGCACTTCACACGAAAAGATTTTCGAATTATATTTATTCGTGAATCCATTGGGATCATATTGTTATCGCTGTGAAAATGAACTATTAAAATTTGTTCGTAATTCTGATTTTAAAGTACATTACCAATTCGTAACGTTTCATAATTTACAAACGGTTGATCAATATATGAAAAACCAAAAGTTAGATGAAACGGATTTAGATTTAAGAAACGAAATCTATACTAGAATTTATGATGCGGCTCTTTCTTATAAAGCTGCCCTCTTACAAGGAAAACGTCCAGGTCGTCAATTCTTATTTGAATTGCAACACCAAATTCATCATCACAATCGTAACTACAACAAAGAGTTATTAGATGAAATTTTAGATAATATTGAGATTGATAAGAAAATGTTTTACGAAGACAAAGCAAGTGCTGCTGTGAAAACAGCGTACGACCGCGACTTACAAATCGCTCAAGAGATGAATGTAACGCACACTCCTTCTCTTGTCATCTTCGATAATTCAAATCATTCTTATGGAATCTTACTGGCCAACAGTATTACGGCGGATACCATTAGTGAAATTTGTAATGGTGAGCCTCTTCCTGAATGCCCAGAAGTCAAACGACTTGTAGAAGTTCGCTCACGCCACAACTTAGCTAAAGTCGTGAATATGAATCGTTAAACGCATTAAACTCCTCCATTTGGAGGAGTTTTCTTTATATACTCTATATAACAAAACAACTCCGAGAGTAAGAACTCTCGGAGTTTGTTTTGTTATTCGCTCATTAAAGCCTCAAGTTGTGCTAAGCGTTTTTCGAATACGTCGAATGCGTCGTATAAGTAGTCTTTCTTCGTCATGTCTACGCCGGCTTTTTTCATTACTTCGATTGGAGCGTCGCTGCGTCCTGCACGTAAGTAGTTTAAGTAAGCTTCTAAATCTTCTGGAGTACCATGTAAGATTTTATCTGATAAAGCAGTTGCGGCAGCCATACCAGTTGCGTATTGGAATACGTAGTAGTTCATGTAGAAGTGAGGGATACGTGCCCATTCGTATGCGATTTGTTCATCTTGGATGACATTTGCATAGTATTTCGCGTTAATTTCGCTATAAGCTTTTGCGATTGATTCTTGTGTTAATGGTTGGCCTTCTTGGTCCATTACGTGAATCTTATGTTCGAATTCCGCAAATTGTGTTTGACGGAAAATGGTTGATTTGAAGCGGTGTAAATAGTTATTTAAGATGTATTTTTGCGCTTCTTTATCTGTATGTTTCTTCAACAAGTAATCTGTTAAGATGTTTTCGTTTGTTGTAGAAGCAATTTCTGCTAAGAAGATTGAGTAATCTCCGTATTGTTTTGGTTGAGTGTTACGAGTGAAGTAGCTGTGTGCACTGTGTCCTAACTCGTGAACTAATGTGAAGAAGTTTGATAATTCATCATGCCAGTTCAATAGGATGTATGGTGCTGTTGAGTATGCCCCACTTGAATATCCACCGCTGCGTTTACCGATGTTTTCAGCAACGTCGATCCAACGATCTGCGTATGCTTTCTTCATGATTTCGTGGTACTCTTCGCCAAGAGGTTTCAAGGCTTCCACACTTGCTAGTGATGCTTCTTGGTAGTTGTATTTAATTGGAGCGTCTCCTGTGATTGGTACGTATAAATCATACATATGCAATTCATCTAAGCCTAATGCTTTTTGTTGTAATGCAGTGTAACGGTGTAATAATGGTAATTTTTCGTTCACCACTTCCACTAAAGCATCGTACACTTCTTCAGGAACTTGGTTTGAAGCAAGTGCTGCTTGGCGAGCTGAGTCATAGTTATGAACTAAAGCGCTGAAGTTGTGTCCTTTCACTTCTGTACCAAGTGTGCTTGCGAATGTATTTTTCAAGTTGATGTAAGGTTTGTACAATGTTTCGAATGCTTCCTTACGAACATCTTGGTTTTTAGATTCGATATATACTGAGTAGTTTCCGTTTGTCAATTCAACTTTTTCGCCATCTTCAGTTGTGATTTCGTCAAACTTGATGTCAGCGTTGTTCAATAAGTTGAACGTTTTGCTTGCGCCTTGGAACACTTCACTAGCTTTTGATAATAAAGCTTCTTCTTTATCTGAAAGCACGTGTCCTTTTTTAATACGCGCTGTTTCTAATAAGACACGGAAGTCTTCTAGTCCTGGTTCTTGTTTGAAATACTCTTCAAACTCTTCATCAGATAATGCTAAAATTGCTGGGGCAAACCATGCTGAAGCACCTGAGAATTCGATGTATGTTGAGAACGCACGTTGGTTTAAGACTTGGTTTTCGTTATTTGAAGTATCTTGGTCAGCTTTTAAATGTGAGTAAACATAAGCTGTTTCAATCTTATCATCTACTACGTTTAAAAGATTTAAGAACGCTAATAATGATTCCCCGTCTTTTAGTGCTGTATCTTTTGCAGCGGCTACTGCTGGAATTTGTGATTTTACAAATTCTAAATCCTTTTCAAATCCTTCGTTTGATTCGTAAATTGCGGAAAGGTCCCAAGTTAATTCTACTGGAACTTCTTCCCGTCTTAATGGTTTTTTATTGGCCATTATAATCCCTACTTTCTAAAAAGTTGATAGTCCTAGTGTACTATGAAATGGATGCTTTTGAAAGGGTTTGAACCCATTTTTCCACAAAAAAGAGACCAAATGAACCGCTTTTGATTCATCTGGTCTCTTTATTAGTCTTCAAGGAATGTCGCTTTATCTAAGCTATCCGTTCCAATAATCGCTACAAGAACGACGTCTTCACGAATAAGGAAATCCCCAAACACTTTTGTATTTAAAGATTCATTCTTTCCTTCACGATATCCGATTAAGTTTAAATCATAATCTTTACGTAAGTCTAAATCGCTGAGTTGTTTGCCAACCCATGATTTTGGTGGATAAAATTCCACAAGTGAAATATTGCCATCGAGTGAAATCACTTCAGCCAATTTATGGTGAAGAATGTTCTTCACGAGACGAATTCCTGTTTCTTTTTCTGGGTTTACGACACGTTGCGCTCCCATCTTCGTTAGGATTTCTGTTGTCGTACGACCCTTTGCTTTAGCAATAATTTCTGGAACCCCAAGACGCGTACAATGCATCACGGCTAGAATACTCGCTTCTAGACTAGAACCTGTAGCCACCACTACTGTATCGCAGTCGCCAATTCCAATTTCTTTTAAGACTTCTTCGTCTGTCACATCGGCAATAACCGCCTTTGTAACAAGTGGTTCGATACGATTGACGTTGACTTCATCACGGTCCACAGCAATAATGTCACAATCATATTCACTAAGCTGTTTGGCAATCGTCATCCCAAACACCCCTAGTCCTAAAATACCAACTGTTTTTCTCATTACAATCCCTACTTTCTATCCAATTAATAATGGTGCTTTCGCATACTTCATCTCGAGTGCTTTCTTCTTTCGATTTGAAAAACTTAATAGCACGGTTAATGGTCCGATACGGCCAATAAACATCAACAACATAATAATAATCTTCCCTAGGAAGGATAAGGTTGGTGTTAAATTCGCCGTTACCCCTACTGTACATACCGCTGAGATCGTTTCAAATAAAGTATATAACAGTGGCGCATCTGGGTCCGTTAAGCTGAGCAAGAACACACTACTTAGAATAAGTGTTGTAAACACGATAAAAATCGTTAAGGCTTTTCTGGCCATCTCTTGCGAAATACTATGGTGTCTAAATTGAATCATTTTCTCATCATACACTTCTGAACGAATGAATAAGAGAACCACTAAGAAGGTTGTCGTCTTCACCCCACCGGCAGTCCCACCAGGAGAACCTCCGATAAGCATTTGGATGCAATAAAGAAGAAGGCTCGTTGGATGTGCGGTTGTATAATCGATTGTCGCAAATCCAGCCGTTCTCATTGTTACCGTTTGGAAGAAGCATACGAGTACCTTATCGAAAAATGGAAGATTCGCAATAGTATCAGGATTATTCCATTCGGTTAATAACGTTAAAACCGTCCCGCTAAGAAGAATAATCCCCGTCAACCAAAGAACAATCTTCGTATGATACTGCAATCGTCTATAAAACGATTTACGCTTTTTACTCTTGGTCGATTTTCGCATTTCAAGGTAGCTTCGTTTGAAATCAAACCAAACGGAAAAACCAATTCCCCCAAGAATAATGAGAGCAGCAACCACTAATGTCAAAAATGGATCAGTTGCATAGTTAATCAGACTATTAGAGCCTAAGTTATCAAAACCTGCATTACAAAATGCAGAGATTGCAAAGAAGAATGCAGTGAAAATTCCCTTTGCTGTTCCTAGTTCTGGAACAAAGCGGAAGGATAAAATAACCGCTGCAATGAATTCAATAAAGAATGTATATTTAAAAATCGTTTTTAAATACTTTTTGAAATCTTGACCATCCTCACGGTTCAAACTATCTTGCAAGGCTAGTTTATCAACTAATGACATCTTCTTCCCCGCATCATAGAGGAAAAAGGCAATAATACTCATTAATCCTAATCCACCGATTTGCATTAAAATCATACAAATCACTTGTCCAAAAGTATTGTACGTCTCGGCTACTGGTTGCGTCGAAAGTCCTGTAACACATACCATCGATACAGTTGTAAACAAGTGGTCAAAATACGAAGCTTTTGATGTCGCAATTTGCGAAATCGGTAAGCTTAACAGGAATGACCCCACCAAAATCACAATCGCAAAACTGGATGCAATTCTTTTCGGAATCGAGTCCTTAAATAAGAAACGAATCATCTTCGTCCCTCCTGTCCTAATCAAAAATAATGTGCCCAAAAAAAGAGCAGAATATATTGGATATTCTACTCTTCCTATCGGCTAATTACAACCGTTACTATTTTAGTTTAAACTGTTGGAAAATTATTCCACCACTTTATATTCTTTCGTTTCACCAAAAAACTCATCATATAACGCACGGATGGCTTTCTTTTCGTATTGGTCTAAAATACCAAACATCATTGAAACCTCAGATACCCCTTGGTTATATAATTCGATATTGATTTGAGTACGGGCAAGCGTTGAAGCCACACGAGCCGTTGTACCGACCATGTTGACCATCCCTTCCCCTACTAACATAATCAGGCAGAGACCACGCGTGAAGCTTGCTTCATCTACATCTAATTCCGCATAGAAACGTTCCACAATCGCATCGAGTTGCTCGTCAGTAGCATCTTCCCCACGGATAATAATTGTCGCATCATCAATCCCTGTTGGAATATGTTCGATGGAAATCCCTTCTTCTTCAAAAATTGTCAATACTTTACGAAGGAAACCAATCTCATGGTTCATCAAGTATTTCTTCACGTAAATACTTACGAAACCTGGTGAACTTGCAATACCAGAAATAACATTTGGAGAAGTGACCTTCCCTTTCATAATATAAGTTCCGCTTGCTTCTGGGTTATTCGTATTGCACACGTGCACTGGAATTCCTTTTTTGATAGAAGGCAGAAGCGCTTCTGTATGGAATACTGAGAATCCTGCATAAGATAACTCACGCATTTCTGTATAAGACAACACGTCGATGGCCAGTGGTTTATGCACGATTTTAGGACTCGCTACATAGATGGCATCTACGTCTGTAAAGTTCTCGTACTCTTCTGCGTTCACGGCATTAGCTAAAATCGAACCAGTAATGTCAGATCCGCCACGTGAGAATGTTACGACATTGCCTTCTTTTGTCACCCCGTAGAATCCTGGGAAGATAATCACTTCATTTGTTAATTGTAAGTACTCTAATTCATGATAGCTTTCTTCTAAAATACGAGCTTCTCCTGGAGTGTCGCTCACCCAAAGTTTGGCTTCGCGTGGCCCTACGTATTTCGCAGCAAGACCTTCTTGGTTGAAGTAAGACGCAATTAAACGCGCATTTAAGTCTTCCCCGCTTGCTTTATAAGCATCCATTAAATAGTCAGGAGCTAGGTCGTTTCTTTCTTTTAAGTTTTTAAAATGAATACGAACGAGTTCAAATACTTCTGGTTTTAATTCTAATTCATCACAAATTTCTTTATAACGCACTAAGATTTTCTTTAAGACTTCTTCATCATAATTCCCTTCAATATGAGAAGTTGCTAATTGGATGAGAAGGTCTGTTACTTTTTCATCGTCTGATGTGCGTTTTCCTGGGGCTGAAACCACCACGATTTTACGTTTTTCATCAGATTTTACGATATTAAAGACCTTTCTTAATTGAGTGGCATTTGCTAAAGAGCTTCCACCAAATTTGATTACTTTCATATGACACTTCCTTATTTTTTCAATGGTACTAGACTACCAAATTAATGAAAAGAACGCAACACATTTCCACTAATCGAATACATTTGTCCGCGAAACGAAAACAGTCTCGAAAACTTGTATTTATTTATAGAGTTTGTTAGGCTTAAAGAAAATAAATAAAGGAGGTCACATCATGTCAAAAATGTTACATACTTGTGTCCGTGTTCAAAATCTAGAAGAAAGCATTCGTTTCTACGAAGAAGCATTTGGTTTTAAAGAAACTCACAGAAAAGACTTCCCAGAACACAAATTCACAATCGTTTACTTAGCATTCGAAGGTGACGATTACGAATTAGAATTAACATATAACTACGGCCACGGCCCTTACGAAATCGGCGACGGATATGGTCATATCGCTATCAGCGCTAAAGACCTAGAAGCTCTTCACGCTGAACACGTTGCGAAAGGCTATGACGTTACAGAATTAAAAGGTTTACCAGGACATCCTGCAAACTACTATTTCGTAAAAGACTTAGATGGATATAAAATCGAAGTGATCCGCGAAAAATAGTTCATACATGACATTCCACACACCCTCTGCTATAATATGTTCTATGCGATGAGGCGACACGCAGTACATAAGAGACTGCGAGTTATGTGGAACAGGCGTGCTTAGGCACACTACCGGATGTAGCTGTTTGTAGTTCGTGATGTGAACACGACCTACTCATCTGAAAAGATGCCACGCTAAGACTAGGAGTTCCTAGTCTTTTTTTATAGTAAAATTATGATACAATAACAATGAAATTTATAATTAGACATAGAAAGAGGAAGATTCATGAAACAATGTCCATTCTGTCATGAGATGATTGACGAACAAGAAACACTCTGCCCTTACTGTGGAACAGTTCAAGACGAACTATCACAACCGGTGTCAATTGAACCAAACGAAGGCGTTCAAACAGACCTTTTAGACGAAAATAACGAACCTACTCCATCGTTTACAACGAAAGTAGAAACAAGTATTCCAGAAGAAGATAATAACCGCAGCTCTCAAGAAAACCGTGTGAAGAATAATCGCCTAGCTTATGCTGGTGCGTGGAAGAAATTCAAACGCTTCTTCACTTTCTTTGGAGAACGTTTAGTCCAACCGACAAATCATTATTCACGTAAGCGTCAATATAGCCGTACTTACGGATATGCATTGATTATCCTTGCGACAGTGATGTCCGCATTCGTAACGACTCACTTGATTCATTCACTGATTGGTCAATACCAATTATTCGCTGACATTTCAATCTTACCTAGCTTAACAAGCACACCAAACTACATTTGGATGTTCATTCGCTTCATCCTCTTCTACGCGGTGTTCTACCTTGGGTTCCCAAGCGTATCGTATGGATTGAAACATGTCTTCCAAAAACGTCAACACGTATTTAACTACTGGTTGACACAATACGAAGGTATGAACGTTTTAGCCATTGTCTTACTTGCCGTTGCAACAGTCATGACCTTCATCAGTCCAGTATGGTTATTCGTTGGAATCTTGATTGTATTCTTCGCGCATATCCTACTCTACATCGTGACATTTACGTCTTCGATGTTTAAGAGCTCCACAGAATCAACGATCGATCCAATTTACTTATCACTCATTGGTTTAGTCGTACAACTGATTATCACAATTAGCTTACTCTTAATCTTATTCTAAAATGCAAAGAGAAAACCCTGACCAGCGATGGTCAGGGTTATTTATTTCTAAAATTTTATTTGAAAGAATTATTCTGAGAATTCTACAGTTACCTTTGCTTCAGAATCCATTGATGAAAATAATGTTTTATAATAATTGATTGCAGATTCTTTAATTTCACTCTTAAATTTATCTAAATACTCTGCTTGTTTATCACTAGAAAGTTGGTTAGTGACCAATTTCCCAGTATCAACATCTTCTGTAGTTCCACTTAACAACTCTCCATGATTATCATACAAATTGTAAGGATTATCTTTTGAAAGTTCAACACCAATTACTTCAAATTTTGGAACGATAACCTTATATTCTTTTTCGCCTATTTGTTCAACCTTTACACTACTTTTAATTCCAAATTTAGCTGTATAATTTAAAATTACTAATGCTGTTTTTCTAGTGAACGGCACATCAAACCCAAAAACTTGGGTTGTTTTTGTTTCAGTAATAATTTCATTAACTCCCGCATTCAAAAATACAACTTCATTCACTTTTTCAATACTTTCGATATTAATTGACGATTTGACTTCTGATTTATGTTCCTTAGGTAAGAAAAATGCCACTCCAACAAAAATAATAGCTATTAATACCACATTCAATAGAACACTAAACTTATTAAATTTCTTCTTTATATTTGTACTTCTCAATTTGCATACCTCCACTATTTTTGCTTTTCTGAAAGAAACTTCTCTTTTAATAGCATATGTAAATTTTACACACTCTAAAAATAACAGTCAACAGAATATATCTTATCGTCTAAAAATGTTCTATCCCCAAAAAATGTAAACTAAATTTGTTGTATCTGATCTTATTCTAAAATACAAACACAAAACCCTGTCCAGCGACGGTCAGGGTTATTTTTTAACTATTTTTTGAACAGCAATCCAATGAGTTGCCCTATAAGACTGACAACTGCATACATCAGAATATAAAAGGCAGCAGAGTCGTTTAGTAAAAAGAGATTCGGAATCCACAAGAGACCAATCACAATCGGGAAATACCAATAATATCCAAACTTTACCGAAAACAGCATCGAAACCACAAAGACGATGACCGGAATTCCAATCAATAGCAAGAACATTGCACTTCCTGTATCTTGAATCAGAAAAACAGGGATTAAATAATAGAGTCCAGCAACAACAACGTACACCAGTAACTGTCTATACTTGGATGCCATCATGACCCCTCCTCTATTGATTCTATTTTCTATCCCCAGTATACCATATCCCATTTAAAATCGAGTGCTATGTTGAGCACTAAAAAAGCATGAAACAAATTTGTTCCATGCTTACGATTCACTCTTTAGTTTTGTGAGAAGAGATTTTTGATGGCATCAAAAATCGATTGGAAGAATTGGGCGATCTTATCGAGCCATCCTTCGTTTTTGGCTTGTTCGACTAAGCTGTTAATCTTTTCGCTGACTGATTTTGACAAGCTATTTAATTGCTCTAATACTTGTTTGGAATCAATCGCACTTGTGTTTTGGTAGTTTTGCGCAAAAGCGACTAATGCATTAATTTGATCTTGAGAAATCACATTTTGCAATGAGTTGTTCTTCAAAGCATCGTTAATAATGCGTTCGATATCTTCTTTTGTCGCTAATTGTCCTTGCTTTTGTTTAAGTTCCGCAAGTTCTTTTTTGATTTCAATCATCGCTTTATCGAGTTTTGAAGCATCGAACCCATTCGTATTGGCATTCTCTTGCGCGATTTTATTCGTGACTTCTAGCTCTTGTTGCGCCACTTCGGTACGTTTGGCATCCAGTTGTACTCCGTTGGCTTCAAAGGCTTTATACACCCCTGTTAAGGCGGATTCACCGGTTACTTTCGATACGGCTGCGACTTCGATTTCGGCATCCGTTACACCTGCCGTAATCGCCGCATTGGCATATTGCTCGGCAGTGACCAGTGTGATGTTTTCAGGCGTCTTGATTTTCACCTTTACACCTGTGCCTTTATCCGTCTTTTGAACCATCACAGATGAAATCATGACAGACGTATTCCCGTCACCACTTCCAAGATATTTGATTAAATCTTGTCCAGTAGCCGTTTCGGTTAATACGGTGTTTGAATCTTTAATGCCTAATAATTCTGATGTTTGTTTTATTTGCGCTTCACTGAGTCCACCACCATAGACCACGGTTGGTTTTCCCCATTTTTCATTGACTGTCGTTGTATCGATGGCATATGCATTCTTCATGGATAATCCCATCAAAGCAAGAACAATTGCGGTTGCTTTCATCCATTTCTTCATGAATGAACCTCCTTTGTTTTAAATCGTAACTTACTCGTTACACCTATAGTATACAAAAAGAACTTTAAGAAAAAAATGTACTTTCCTTAAAGTTCTTTATTTATTTGTTTAAGAAATGGTTAACGTCGACGTGCAAATGCCTTCATTGTTGTTGGTGAGAAAAGCATGATGATTGGATAAATTTCCAAACGTCCTGCAATCATCCCAATCGCAAGTACAAAAGTATTGAAATCAGAATACATTGAGAAGTTGCTTGTAGGTCCTACTTGACCAAGCCCCGGACCGATGTTGTTAAAGGTTGCGGCCACACTCGAGAAGGCGGTTGTAAAATCGCCTGCTTCAAATGACACACATAGTAATAACACAAGGAAGAACAGTACATACACGATTAGGTAGTTGGCAATACTCTTCTCCATCTTATTATCGATTGGTTTTCCATTCATCGTTGGAACAAACACACGACGCGGTTGACCCATGCGTTTTAATTCGGCAATGGCACTCTTGAAGTACACGATAACACGAGAGACTTTAATCCCCCCGGCTGTTGACCCGGCACATCCCCCGATAAACATCAGTAGTAAAAGAAGCACATGTGGGAACAATCCCCAGAGTCCAAAGTCGACCGTTGAATAACCGGTTGTCGTAATAATCGACGATACCGTGAAGAACACACTACGAATTGGAACGCCTAAAGCCGATTGCGTAATCGATAATACGGTGAAAATAATCATCGTAAAGCCAAGGACGATTCCAACATAGGTACGCATTTCTTCGTCTTTAATCACGTCTTTCACAGCGCCTAGAAGAATGAAGTAATATAAGTTAAAGTTGATCCCAAAAAGCATCATCCCTACCCCGATAATCCATTCCACGGCTGCTGCGTTAGCGTAAATACTAAATCCGGCATTATTAATCCCGAAACCACCTGTCCCTGCTGTACCAAACGATAGTAGCAAGGCATCAAAAAGTGGCACTTGGAAGACGACTAAGATAATCGTCAATACGGCTGTCATCGCTAAATAAATCATATATAAGATTTGTGCCGTATGGGCTAATTTCGATACGAGTTTTCCAAACACAGGACCTGGAACTTCCGCACGCATTAGCTGCACGGATTCAGAACCATGACTTGGAAGAATCGCAAGTGCGAATACCAGTACCCCCATCCCACCGACTAAGTGAGTGAAGCTTCTCCAAAATAATGAAGAATGTGCGAGCACGGATAGGTCTGGAATAATACTTGAACCGGTCGTCGTTAATCCACTTGCCGTTTCAAAGAAGGCATCCACTACATTTGGGATTTCTCCTGTGAAGACAAATGGCAACCCACCAAAGAACGAGAGTAAAATCCAGCTTAAGGCTACGGTTACGACCCCGTCACGCGCCATGATTTTTAGTGGCTCTGGCTTTTTAAAGCTTAAGAGAAGCCCAATCACAAGTAGTAGCAGAATCGTTCCAGCATAAGCCAGTTTTTGAGTCAATGACTCATGATAAATAAAGCTAACAATCAGTGGTAAGGCTAAGAGCGCCGCTTCAACTTGAAGCATTTTTCCCACGAAATAGCGAACTGTTTTGATATTCATTCAGACACCTCTATTCCAAAATGTCGTTAATGTCATCAAAGTCTTTTTCCGTTGTAACGACGATTACTTTATCAAATGGCTCGATTGTGTCACTACCAGCTGGATAAATCAGTTGTTCCCCACGCACGATAAACGCAATCAAGAGGTTTGATTTTGTCTTCAATTCTGATAAAGGAATGCCGCAAATCCCACTATTCTTTTGAACGCGGAATTGAAGTGCTTCAACTTGGTTATCCGCTAAACGGTATAACGCTTCGACATTAGATCCTTGTGTGTTCGAACGTGAACGCACGAATTGGATAATTTCGTTCGCAACGATACGTTTTGGCGTCACGATGGATTGATTATCAAAGCCTTTAAACACTTTAAGAAGTGCTGGACGGCTCATCTTCGTAATAATCTTTGGTACACCTTGTTGTTTCGCATACGCTGAAAGAATTAAGTTTTCTTCGTCAATCCCTGTCATCGATACAAACACATCATATTCTGTAATACGTTGTTCTTCTAATACATCGTGGTCTGTTCCATCGGCATGAATGATGGTTGAATGTGGGAACGCATAGCTTAAAGTTTCACAGCGTTCTTCATTGACTTCGATGACTTTGGTGTTGATTTTTGTTTGTTTCAACATATTGAGTAAGTAATAAGTAATACGTCCACCACCGACAATCGTCGCAGAAGACACACTCTTCGTTTCTTGACCTGTTAATTTTAAGAAATTGCGAAGGTCTGGATACGCCCCTGTAATAAATACATGGTCTCCTTCTTCAAGTGTTGAATCCCCATCTGGAATGAAGCTTTGATCATTACGGTGAATCACACAGATTAAGATAGATTCAAATCGATTACGCACTTCTTTTAGAGTCAATCCTGCAAGAGCGGAACCTTCGTTGATTTCTAATTCGAGTAAACTTACACGATTCCCAACGAAATTTTCTACACTTAATGCAGAAGGATAATTAAAGTTATTGGCGATATCACGAGCCGTAGAAAGCTCTGGGTTAATTAGCAATGAAATCCCTAGACTTTCACGAACGAGTTGTAATTGTTGTGAATACTCAGGGTTACGCACACGCGCAACAGTGTATTCCGCACCAATTTTCTTCGCTAAAATAGACGCAATAATATTAATTTCGTCCATTTCTGTTACAGAAATAAAGATGTCACAGTTTTCTACCCCTGCTTCTACAAGAATGTCGTAGCTGGCACCATTTCCGCAAATCCCCATAATATCGAATTTATTTAATAGTCGATCGATTAAATCTTGGTTTTTATCAATCAATACAATGTCATTTTCTTCCGTTGAGAGCTCCTGACAAATCACTTCGCCGACTTTTCCCCCACCGACAACAACAATTTTCATTTTGTTTCCTCCAGATTGAAAAATCTTATACCTTCCTATTTTACCTTTCTGGTGCGAAAAGGTCAAAGTTTATCTTGTTTTCTAAAGCATCAAATCGTGTTACACTAAGGTCGGAGGTCCTTATGAACGAACACGAATTACAAAACTTAACCGAGGAGATTTCGCGCACATCTTTTCACCGCGAATTCACGCATCAAATTAGTTATAACAAACGCCTGCGTTCCAGCGGTGGTCGCTATCTGCTCCAGACGGGAAATATCGAGATTAATCCACTTGTCGAACAGAATCTGGGCCTTGAAGCGCTCGTTGGCGTCATTAAACATGAACTCTGCCATTACCACTTGCATCAAACAGGTGGTGGCTATCGTCACCGTGACCAAGACTTTAAACGCCTGCTTCACCAGGTAGGTGGAAGTCGCTTCGTCGAACGTATGAAGGAGCCAAATTTCATTTATGAGTGTACAGCGTGTCATCACCGCTACCCTAGAATGCGCAAGATGAACACTACTCGCTATGTATGTGGAAAATGTCGTGGAAAATTAATCCTTTTAGATTGAAATTCCAGTAAACATTTGATAAACTGAAATAGTTCTGCGGTCGTGGCGGAATGGCAGACGCGCTGTCTTGAGGGGGCAGTGGGTGTATACCTGTGCGGGTTCAAGTCCCGCCGGCCGCATAAATAAAACGAAATACCCTAGATGATGATCATCTAGGGTATTTTTGTGCTTCTGTTTTTATACAATCCAAGCTATCAACGCATTGTAACAAACTCTTCACTACCTGTAGGATGAATCGCTACCGTTGCGTCGAAGTCGGCTTTAGTTGCGCCCATTTTAATGGCTACGGCAAAGCCTTGAATCATTTCGTCAACGCCATATCCAATTCCGTGGAGTCCGACTACTTTTTCGTCTGCTCCTGCTGTGATTAGTTTGAAGCGTGCTTGTTGGCGATGGCTTGTCACGGCTGAGTACATTCCAGCAAACGTTGATAAGTATACCTTCACGTTTTCTTTGCCATATTCTTTCACGGCTTGTTCTTCTGTAAGCCCCACTGTTCCAATGGCTGGGTGTGCAAACACGACTGTTGGAATCGTTGTATAGTCCATCTTCGCGTTTGTTTGTTCGTTAAATAAACGTTCTGCAAGTGTGCGTCCTGCTTTAATCGCTACTGGCGTTAATTCTTTCTCACCAGAAACGTCACCCAGCGCGTACACACCCTCAGCTGTTGTTTCTTGGAATTCATTCACTTTGATAAATCCACGTTCTGTTAATTCCACGCCTGCTGCTTCAAGGTTTAATCCTTCTGTATGAGGCACGCGTCCTGTTGCCCAAATCACTTTTTCAGCCGCAAAAGTAGTTCCATCTTCAAAATGAATTTCTACACTGCCATCTTCAAGTTGAACCAATTTTTGTGGCACTTTGTTTGTGTGCAATGTTGGTCCTGATTTTTCCATTTCCGCAACAAGAACTTCAATAATCGAATGGTCGAAGTTGCGAAGTGGACGATCGCGGCGAACGAAAAGGTCAGTCTTCACGCCTAATGCATGTAAAACACCCGCAAGTTCTACGGCAATATATCCAGCGCCTAAGATGGCTACTGATTGTGGCAACTCATCCCAAGCAAATACATCGTCAGAAGTGCCACCGAGTTCTTTTCCTTCCACGTTTGGAATGGCAGGTTTAGCTCCTGTCGCAATCACGATATGGTTGGCGCGGTACTCTTCCCCATTCACTTCAATCGTGTGAGCATCGACAAAACGCGCGTATCCTTTAATCACGGTTACATTGTTGCGATCAAAAGCCCCCTTATAAGCAGCACGTGTACGGTCAATATACGCTTCACGGTTTTTCTTTAATGTCGCAAAATCAAAAGTGACGTTTTCTGCGGTAAATCCATAGTCTGGACCATATGCATGAATCGCTTCTGCAATTTGCGCTCCATACCACATAATTTTCTTAGGAACACAGCCGATATTTACACAGGTTCCTCCAAGTAAGTTTCCTTCTACTACGGCTACACGGGCACCATGCATGGCTGCACGGTTTGCTGTGGCAATACCGCCACTACCACCACCGATTGAAATCATATCAAATTCCTTCATACGCTCATCCTCCGTTATTTCGTCACACTCATTCTATCAGAGCGCTTTTGCTTTTGTCTTAAACCCTGCTCATGGAATACGTATTTGCGCAATGAAAAATGATTACTACAAAGCCTTGCGGCTTTTTTTTATAATCGCTGTTACGGGGCACCGGAGCAAGCCTTGGTCTTGCTCCTTCGAAGCTTCAAACGCGGAGTAAGGAACAAGTTCCTACTCCGCGTAATTCTTCATCGATGCGATTCCCCGTTACTGCGATTATAAAATCCGCAGGCTTCTTCGTAATCATTTTTGGTAATTCTTATTTTATGAATCTAAGTTAAAAATACTCTGATAGAATCATGTGCCAATAACGGCCTCTTCGCTCCTTACTACTGTGCTAGTAGTTTGTTTGTGCTTTTAAGTCTGTCTTATTAACGCCTAGACTAGAGCTTTTCAATCCAGAGGGCGCAGAGTGTTTGGACGGCTGGGATAACTGTTGTGATTGAGCCGTGGTTATCGTATGCCTTGTACCAGAGTTTACCGGTTGAATCGAAGGCGTATTGGTACACGACGAGCCAATGATTCTTATACGGGCTACCAAGAGCGGCTGTTGTTCCTACGACAACAGGTACACCGTCTTCAAGGAGTCCGGGCACGACCTTTTCACTAAATAAATTAAAGTGTGTCTTATAACCGTATTTCTTCCACTCATTATTGAGTCCGCGTTGGACATCCCAATAGAAAGTTCCGCGATATGGCAGTGCGTATTCAATTGAGGCTTCCATGCCTTTTAAAAGCTCGTCCATCGATTGAGTCACGACGCCTTCGCGTTTCGCCACGAGGACGGTTAAGCAAGCAGCCGCATACGTTCCGCAAACCCCTGGCGTCTTTTCATTTACATAAGCTTTGAACGGCTCCATCTCACTCTCAGCGAGGCCTCGCCATTCAACTTTCTCTTCTAAGCTGTGTTTCTTCTCCCACTTCATTCGCATTCTCCTTATTGTTCAACATAATCGTCTTTATTTTTCAAAATGATATTCTTTCACTTGTAAGTTTTCATCGAGGTCAAATACAAGCGGTGTTGCAGTTGGGATTTCAAATTTTAAGATTTCGTCTTCGCTTAAGTTGAGCAAGTATTTCACTAAACTACGTAGAGAGTTTCCGTGCGCTACAACGAGCACGTTCTTACCGT